>JBJSXO010000132.1:0-4729 GCA_046086425.1 Actinomycetota bacterium
CGACGTCGACGTGCTCGGGCACGTGAACAACGCGGTCTCGCTCGCCGCCGTGGAGGACGTGCTGCGCGACGAAGGCCGGTCGGAGGTGGTGCCGCCGTGGTCGGTGGAGGTCGAGTTCCGGTCGCCGATCGGCCCGGGCGAGCACCCCATGCTCGAGTGGGGCTGGGACGCCGATGGTGTCCTGTCCGGCGCGTTGCGCTGCGACGACGCCGCTCGCAGCACGTTCCGGGTCGCCTTCCCCGACACCGGGTCCGGCCGAACCTAGAATCCGTCCCCTGGACACACCGATCGCGTCCGTGGCGGGCCGCCGCTGCCTCGTGAGCGGGGGGTTGGGGTTCATCGGCGCCAACCTCGCGCTCGCGCTGGCGCGCGCCGGTGCCGAGGTCACGGTGGTCGACGCGTGCTACCCGCGTCACGGCGCCAACCCCTTCAACCTGGAGGTCGAGGGGGGCGGGCACATCCACCGCGTGACCGCCGACCTGGGCGACGCGCCGGTCCGGGCCGCCCTCGACGCCGTGGAGCTGGTGTTCAATCTGGCGGGCCAGGTGAGCCATGTCGACTCGATGACCGACCCGCTCTTCGATCTCGACGTCAACACCCGCAGCCAAGTGGCCTTCCTCGAGGCGCTGCGGTGGGCGAGTCCGGGGGCGACCGTGGTGTTCACCTCCACCCGCCAGCTGTTCGGGCGCCCGCGGTACCTCCCCGTCGACGAGGAGCACCCGGTGTCGCCGGTCGACGTCAACGGCATCACCAAGCATGCCGCCGAGCAGTTCCACCGCCTCTACCACGACGTCTACGGACTGCGCACCAGCGTCGTACGGCTCACGAACGTGTTCGGTCCCCGCCAGCGTCTGCGCGACGACTTCCAGGGCTTCCTGCCCATCTTCATCCGGCGCGCGCTGCTCGGGCAGCCGATCAGCCTCTTCGGTGACGGCTCGCAAGAGCGCGACTGCCTCTACGTCGACGACGTGGTCGACTGTCTGGTGCGTGCCGCGTTGTGCGAGGAGGCCGTCGGTGAGGTGTTCAACGTCGGCAACGACGAGCATCTGTCGCTGCTCCAGATTGCCGAGCTGATCGTCGCTGCTGCGGGATCGGGATCGGTCGAGACGGTCCCGTGGCCGCCGGACCGCGACGCGATCGACATCGGGTCCTACTTCGGCGACTCGTCGAAAGCCAAGCGCACGCTGGGGTGGATCCCCCAGACCACCTTTGCCGAGGGAATCGCGCGGACCGTCGAGTTCTACCGTGCCCACCTCGATCGGTACCTGTAGGGCCGGAGGACCCGCGATGCCCGCCGTTCCCGTCATCGATCTCGCGCGTCGCGCCGACGCGCTCGAGCCCGAGTTGTCGGCCGCGATCGCCGACGTGCTGACGTCGGGCGTGTTCCTGCTCGGACCCCAGACCGCGGCGTTCGAGGAGGAGTTCGCCACCTTCTGCGGGCGGCGTCACGCGGTTGCGGTGGCGTCGGGGACCGAGGCGCTGCGTCTCGCGCTCGTGGCCATGGGCGTGGGTCGGGGCGACGAGGTGATCGTGCCGGCGATGACGGCGGTGCCCACTGCGGCCGCGGTCGTCGCTGCGGGTGCGGTGCCGGTGTTCGCCGACGTCGAGCGCGCAACGGCGGGCCTCGACCCCGATGCGGCGGCGGCGGCGGTCACCGACCGCACGCGGGTGGTGATCCCGGTCCACCTCTACGGGCGCCCGGCCGTGCTCCCCGAGCTCGGCGTGCCCGTGCTCGAGGACGCAGCCCAGGCCCACGGTGCGCTCGACCCCGCAGCTCCGAGCGTCGCGGCGGCCTACTCCTTCTACCCGACGAAGAACCTCGGGGGCATCGGTGACGGCGGCGCAGTGGTCACCGACGACGCGGGCCTCGCGGCCCAGGTCCGGGAGTTGCGCAACCACGCCCGCGGTCCCGACTACGACCACCCGGTCGTCACGGGCAACTCCCGCCTCTCGGAGGTGGAGGCCGCCGTGCTCCGGGTGGGGCTCCGGCGTCTCGCCGCAGGCAATGCCCGCCGGCGCGAGGCCGCCGCCGCGTACCGGGCTGCGGCTCCCGACCTGATGTGGCATCCCGACCACCCCCGGCACGTGTACCACCTCTGTGTGGCCCGGGTCCCCGATCGCGAGGCCTACCGGGCGTCCCGGCCGTTCGAGACTGCGCTGCACTACGCCCGGGCGCTCACCGAGCAGTCGGGCTATCGCGACTACGTCCGGGCTCCCTGCCCCGAGGCCGAGGGCTGGGCCGCGGAGTGCGTATCGTTCCCGTGCTTTCCCGAGATCACCGACGACGAGATCGAGGCAGTGTGTCACGGGCTCCAGTGAACCCGGCGGTCGGCTCCATCTCGGCGTTCTTCCCCTGCTACAACGACGAGGCGACCATCGCGTCGATGGTGCGGCTTGCGCTGGAGACGATCGACGGGGTCGGAGCCGAGGGCGAGGTGATCGTCATCGACGACGGCTCGACCGACGGGTCCCCGCAGGTGCTGCAGGAACTCGCCGCCGAGCAGCCCCGCCTTCGTGTGGTCACGCACGAGCAGAACCGCGGCTACGGCGGTGCGTTGCTCTCGGGTTTCGGCGCGGCTACCAGCGAGTGGGTCTTCTACACCGACGGCGACGCGCAGTTCGACCCCGCCGAGCTGGCGCTCCTGGTCGCCGAAGCCGGCGCCGACGTGGATGTCGTGCAAGGCTACAAGATCCGTCGGGCCGACAACCTCGTACGCCGGGTGATCGGGCGCGTGTACCACCGGTCGGTGTCGTTCATGTTCGGGCTCAAGATCCGCGACACCGACTGCGACTTCCGCCTGATCCGACGTGAGATGCTCGATCGCATCCGGCTCGAGCACACCTCCGGCGTCATCTGTGTGGAACTGGTGCGCAAGCTCCAGGACGAGGGCGCGCGCTTCGTGGAGGTGCCGGTGCACCACTACCCGCGTCTGCACGGGCAGTCCCAGTTCTTCCGGATCCCGGCGGTCGCGTCGACGGCCCGCGACCTCGTGAAGCTCTGGATCGGCCTCGTCGTCCGCCGGGGGCGCGCGACCTGAATCTCAGCCCGGACGTTCGGCGAGCACCGCCACGGTCGACCCGAACCGCACGTCGTGCCGGCGCAGCCGGGCCCGCTCGGCGCGCCCGAGCCGGGTGAACACCGGATCGAGTGCGCGGCGCTCGACGTCGGATCCGGCGTCGACCGTTGCGTGTGGCCGCACCCGCTCGGCGAGGGCGAGCAGTGCCGCAGGGGGTACGAGGAACGAGTACACGTACGTCGCGCGTCGGACGACGAGGCCCGCGTCGCGGACTCGTTCGACGAGCCCGGCGCGGGTGTACCGGCGCCGCGAGTGCACGGTCTTGTCGTGGGCACGGGTGAGCCACCGGAACGCCGGCTCCATGAGCAGCACCACGCCCCCGGGGGCCACCACGCGACCCAACTCGCGTATCGCCGCACGGTCGTCGTCGACGCAGTACATCACCGTGACCGCCGCCACGACGTCGAAGGAGCCGGAGGCGAAGGGCAGCCGCTCGAGGGATGCGCACACCGGCGTGGTCTCCGGACGTCGCGCCCGGACGAACGCGAGGCCCTCGCGTGAGAGATCGGCACCGATGACCGCACCGTGAGCGGCGAGCCAGGCCCCGTTCCCACCGGGGCCGCACCCGGCGTCGAGGACACGTGCCGGAGGGCGGGAACCGGAAAGCCAGGGTGCGAGGAGGTCGGCCATCACCGCGCGCGTGTTTCGGTACCACCAATGCTCGTCTTCGGCCGCGGCGATGCGTGCGTACTCCTCGATCTCCACCGAAGGGTGACGCTACCGGCAGCGCCGGCGCGCCGGCGGGTGGCGCCGGCTCAGTGGGAGGCCACCATCATCTGGTCGACGACCACCTCGGTGGTCGACCAGGCCTGGACGCCGACACGGTGGCCGTCGCACGGCGTGTGCCCGGCGTCGCGCGAGGCGTGGGCGAGACCGATGATGTCATGACCACCGTGCCGTCGACGCGGGCGACGAGCGTGTCCTGGTGCAGGCTCACCTCGATGGCGTGGGTGCCGTAGAGCCCGACGGGGTCGCCTACTCGGGCGTGGGCGAGGGGCTGCCAGTGCTGGTGGCCGTCGCTCCACTGGCGCAGGAGGAAGCCGCCTCCGGCGTAGACGGGGTCGATGTCGAAGGAGTAGCCGTGCAGGCGCTCGGCGCCGTCGGTCGAGGCCCGGAACAGGATTCCCCACCCGACGCCGCTCGTGAAGTCGACCGTCGACCGGATCGTGAGGTCCCCGGGCACGTCGAGGTCGGCGAGCGCCCAGCGGACGTCGGCCCGGCGGACGCGCAGCGCGCCGGTGCGGGTGACGGTGACCGAGGGGAAGTCCCCGCCGAGCTGCCACGCCGTCCCGACCGGCACGAAGCGGGCCTTGCGGGCGTCGGCACGTGCTGCCGGGGGAACCGGCGGAGCGACCGGGGCGACCGGGGCGACGGGGGCGACGGGGGCGACGGGGGCGACGGGGGTGGCGGGGGTGGTGGGGGCGACCGGCGAGACGGGGGCGACGGGGACGCGCAGCGCAGCCAGCGGGTCGGGATCGCCCGGGCGGGGGGTGACGGGGGCGACGGGGTCGGCGGCGACCGAGGCGACGGGAACGGGGGCGACGGGAACGGGGGCGACGGCAGGCGCAGGCATCAGGATCATGGCGCGCAGACGCGCGGCCTCGGCGCGTGACGCGCCGACGAGGTCGTGCAGCCGCGCCTCGATCGCGTCG
>JBJSXO010000133.1:0-4160 GCA_046086425.1 Actinomycetota bacterium
GGTTCCCGCACCTCGACGTGTGGGGTGGGTGCTGCGGCACCTGGGAGACCCACCTCGACCAGATCGCCCGCCACCTCCCGTGATGCGTATCTGACCGTCGTCTACGTCGGACGTAAACGACGGTCAGATACGCACGTCGGGCTTGGGGCGGCGAACAAGAACGACGGTCAGATACGCACGTCGGGGGGGTGACGGTCAGTCGACGCCGGATTCGGCGGCACCGAAGTCTGCTGCGAGCGCGCGTGCGCCGGGGAGATCGGTCGTACCGACCTCGAGCGCGGCGAGCCGGCTCTCGTCATCGACGACGAGCCCGCCGCAGTGCCAGAGACGCACCCGGAGACGACCGGCGAGATGCTCGAAGTCCCGGTTGACGTTGCGGCGCTCGGCCGGCAGCGGCACGGGCAGGATCGCCGGCGGGGTGCCGTCGGCACCACCGTCGAGCACCATCCGCCAATGACGGCGACGGGCATCGACGTGCCAGTGCCCGTCGCGGACGTCGATGCGCACGCGCGCACCGGGGGGCGAGAAGCGCAGCACCCGAGGACCGAGCCGCACGACGCAGCCGGTGATGTCCCGGCCGAACGGTCCGGCCGTGAGCCGGCCGCCACCGAAGGCGACCGTGATCGTGGGGTCGCGGAATCCCTGGGCCTGGCCCCACCACCACCGGTCCGGAAAGCCCGCCCCCCAGTTCTTCTCGGCGTACACGCGGCTGGCGTCCAGGGTGATCTCGGTCCCCGGAAGGACGAGGGTGCCGTGGGCCCGGCCGTCGAGGACGTGTGGATGCCAGTACTGCCCGAGACCCGGCACGGCGGAGAAGATGCCGCCGGCCCCCAGCCGCATCGGCCAGCCCACGAGGTCGTCGAGGGTGACGTCGAGACGGACGTCGCCGAGGTCCACCCGGAGCCGGTGCTCGTCGGCGACGAGGGCAGATCCGGCGACCACGCGGTAGTGGTCGGCGTCGGCGTGCGCATCGTCCACCGCTGCCGAGCGCACGACGCCACCCGGGTGCGCGGACACCGCAACGGTGGCCCAGTCGCCGTCCGGATGACGGTTGACGCCGCAGAGCGCAAGGACCACCGTGCCGCGCGGCTCGTCGGTGAACCGCCAGAACCAGCCCTCCATTGACGCGCCGTGGGTGGGCCGGGGGTCCCCGCCGGGGAGGTCCGCGCCGGTGCGGCGGAACACCGCGGTCAGCCGTTGGGCGAGCGTTGTCGGGCCCGGGTCCGAATCCATGTCCGTGTGGTCCTCCACCGTCGGCGGGGACACTATCGGCCTTCCCCGGCCGATCCTCGTGGTGGCGGGGGCCGGGGCGGGGGGCCGCAGCGGGACGGCGCACCCCCACCGGTACCATCGGAGGTCCATGGCGAAGGACACGAGCCGGCGCTCGTTCCTGATGGCGAGCGCCGGTGGCGTAGCCGCCGTGGCGATGGCCCGAGTCGGCCCATCCGCCGGCGCGGCGCCTGCGGTACCTCCCGCCCCGGGCGTGACCCCGGGGGTGGGGGAGGTGCGCGGTCCGCTCGACGGCACCGAGTTGCGGGCGCTGCCGTTTCCGGCCCATCACGTCGCGCTCTACTGGCCGGGGAGCCCCGACGCCGTCGTGCGCGTGGAGCTCAGCGTCGACGGGGTGTCGTTCGGGCCGGTGATCGACGCCGGGCGCGACGAGGTCGGGCGCCATCGTGGGAACGGCGAGACCTACGGTGCGCTGATCGCGGCGGGGGGTGCGCGGTTCGCCCGGGTCACCACCGACCGCCCGTTGCCCCGACTCTCGGTCCTGGCTCTCGACGTCCCGCCGACGGTCGGCACTCCCGACCTCGCGGCTGCGCCGATCGCGGCCGCGATCACCATGCCGACGGTGATCTCGCGCGCCGGGTGGGGGGCCGACGAGTCGTGGCGCTTCACCAACGGCTCGGAGACCTGGCCACCGGATTTCTACCCAGTGCAGAAGCTCGTAGTGCACCACACCGCAGGCGCCAACGGCGACCCGAACCCGGCGGCGACCGTCCGGTCGATCTACCAGTATCACTGCGTCACGCAGGGGTGGGGTGATATCGGGTACACGTTCCTGATCGACGAGCAGGGCAGGATCTACAAAGGTCGGAACTCGCACGCCCCGGGTGACCCCAACGGCGACACGATCACCGGTGAGAACACGAGCGGCGCAGTCGTCACCGCCGGCCACTCCCTCGGGGTGAACCAAGGCAGTGTCGGCGTTGCTCTGCTCGGCACGCTCACGAGCGTCGACGCCACGACCGCCGCGAAGGGCGCGCTTACGGATCTGCTCGCCTGGGAGTGTGACCGACATTCGATCGACCCCTATGGCATCACCCGATACGTAGATCCGGACGGGATCACGTCGTCGAACACCCCGACCCAGCCCATCCCGAACATCCTCGGTCATCGGGACGTCTCGGCGACCGCGTGCCCCGGCGACACCTTCTACCCGAAGTTGCCCGCAGTGCGCGACGCCGTCGCCGCCCGCATCGGCGCGCCTCCCGACACCACCCCACCCACTGCGCCGGCGCTCAACACCGTGACGTGGGTGAAGAACAAGTTCGTGCTCTCGTGGAGTGCCTCGACCGACACCGGATCGGGCGTCGCAGGGTATGAGGTGTACCGGGCGACGGCGTCGGGCGGGCCGTTCACGCTGCTCGGCACGACCAGCCAGACGACCTTCGGGGACGGCAACGTCGGCCGGCTGAAGTCGTTCTGGTACTTCGTGAAGGCGTTCGACCGCGCCGGCCTGCGCAGCGTGTCGTCCAACACGGTGGCGGTGACCCGCAGGTAGCCCTTGGCCGCAGACCCGGTGGGAGTCTGCGACAATCCCCGGGGCCCGCGACCGTCGCGGGCCGGGTGGGGGGCGCGCCGTGGGCAAGGATCGACCGACCGTCGTGGTGGCCGGCCTCGGCGACACGGGTGTGCTGGTGGCCACCCGGCTGGCCCGGTCGTGCCGGGTCGTGGGCGTCGCAACCCGCCCGGCGCTGGTGAGCGGGCAGGAGCTGGGGACCCGCCTGACCGATCCGTCCCGGTGGCGGCGGACGTACCTCGTGCCGTTCCCACGGTTCCGGCGCCTCGACCGCATCGAGACGGTGCACGGACGCGTCGTGTCCGCCGACCTCGATGCGGCCACGGTCGTCGTCGAGACGGAGTCGGGCGACACCCGCACGGTTCCCTATGACTTCCTGGTGGTCGCGACCGGCGTCGCCAACGGCTTCTGGCGTCACGACCGGGTCGAGTCCCTCGCGGCCGTCCACGCAGGTATGGACGCCGTGTACCGCCAACTGGCCGGCGCAGCGACGGTCGCGGTAGTGGGAGGAGGGGCGACAGGGGTGAGCGTGGCCGACAACCTGGCTCGCGCGGGTCACACCGAGGTGCACCTCTTCCTCAGCGGCGACGAGCCGCTGCCCGACTTCCACCCCGAGGTGCGGCGATGGATCACCCAGCGCCTCACCGACGACGGCGTGGTCGTGCACCCGGGGCACCGGGCCGTCGTTCCCGACGGGTTCCACGGCGAGCGGATCACCACCGACCCCGTCGAGTGGTCGACCGGACAGCCACCGTTCACGGCCGATGCGGTGCTGTGGGCGGTGGGCGCCGGGCGCCCGTTCACGGACTTCCTGCCTGCGGCGGTTCTCGACGACGACGGGTTCGTGCGGGTCGACGCGCACTTGCAGGTGCCGGGGCACCCCACGGTGTTCGCCGTGGGTGACGTCGCGGCCAGTGACCCGCTGCGCAGCTCGGCCCGCAACTGGGGCTACCGGGTCGTCGTCGCCAACGTCTCGACCCGGGCCCGGGGCCGGTCCCGCCGCCTGCGCACCTTCCGGCCGGCGCCGTACCGGTGGGGCTCCATCCTCGGCCTGCAGCCGCAGGGTCTCCTGGTGGTGCAGCCCAACGGCCGGCGGGTGCGGATCCCCCGGTTCATCGCCGAGCCGCTGCTGCTCGGCACGTTCGTGCAGCGCGTCCTCTACGGCGGGCTGCGCCGCGGGCGCGACGCGGACTGAGTGGGGCGGGGCTCTCGGCGGAAGGACCCGCTGGGCGATGATGAGCGGGTGAGCGGCCCGGGGAGCCGGGCCGTGGGCGACCAGGAGGTGGACGGGATGCGCGCAGAGGTGCGTCACTCGAACGACACGGCGGTGACGGCCACGAGCCGGCGCCCGCTCCCG
>JBJSXO010000134.1:0-2615 GCA_046086425.1 Actinomycetota bacterium
GACCAGCGGGGCGTCGCCGTCGAGTACGATACACCGCTCGGGGTGCTCCACGACCGGTCGGGCGTAACGCCACCGCTGGACCGAGCGGGCGCCGGCCACGGGGTCGGCCCCGAGCGCGGCCGCGGCCAGCAGTGCGTCGGCGACCTCGTCGTCGGGGGCGTCCCAGTGGTCGTGACTGAACCCGGGCGTGGCGTGGATCGTCACCGCCGGGACCGCCGACACGCCCTTGACCTGGTTGTCGGCCATCCAGTCGATCGGACCCGAGGCGGGGTCGACCGCACCGGGGTCGTCGAGCCCCGACGGCCCGTCGAGCACGGTCATGAGGGCGAGGCACGGCTCGTAGGTGACGGCGTGGAGCGCGTCGCGCTCGTGGGGTGTCGGGTCGACGCCACCCGCGGCCAGCAGCGCGAGGGTCTGGGGGACGGGGGCGGTCACGACCACTACGTCGGCGGTGCGGTCGCCGGCGTCGGCCAGCGTAACCGTCCAGCCCGCTGCCGCGTGGCGCACGGCGGTCACCCGCGAACCGGTGCGGACGTCGAGTCCGACGGCGAGGTGCTTGGCCAGGGCGTTCATGGTGGGGGCACCGCGGAAGCGCACGTGCCCGTCGGGATCCGTCGCCCCGTCGGGTCCGATCCGGCCCCGGAACCACGGCACGACGGCACCGGCGTCGGTCCACTCGGCGACGGCCTCGGCGAACTCGGCGGTATGGGTGGTGAGGAACTGCGCGCCGTGGTCGAAGGTCGCCCCGCCGATCCGGCGGGTCGCGAGGCGCCCGCCGACCCCGCGGCCCTTGTCGACCACGACGACGTCACACGACCCAGCCAGACGGCGGGCCGCGGTGAGCCCGGCCATCCCGGCGCCGAGCACCACCACGCGCGGACGGGTCACGGTCGTGCCTTCGGGACGGCGGCCCGGCACGCCGTCGTCTCACTCACCGAAGAAGGCCCGCATCAGGGCCTCGAGGTTGAGACGGTCCCACTCGTCGGGGTTCACCAGTTCGGTGCCGTGCTCGATGTAGATGCGTCCACTCATCAGGCTGTAGTGCCAGGCGACCACGCTCACGAGGTCGATCCCGGCGCAGAGCCACCCGCGCTGGCGACACGGTTCGAAGACCTCGACCAGGGCAGCGAACACCGTGTCCTGCGCGGCGGTGATGGCCGCCGCGAGCTCGGGGCGTGCGTACGCGCTGCCGAAGTGGTAGCAGAGGACCGGCGGTGTGACGCCGACCTCGGCGACGATGTGGTTCACCCGGACCGCAGCCTCCCCACCGCGGTCGATCGCGCCGACGGTGAGATCGAGGATCCGGGACCGGTTGTCGTCGGCCACGACCCCGACCCTACCGAAGACAGGACCCGGCGAGACCGGCCTGCCGGTGGCCGCTCAGCTCAGAGTGGTGGCACGCCGAAGTGCTCGAGCACGTCCTGGTACGGCCAGTCGACCATCGAGAGGTGGTCGCCGACGGAGAAGTCGGTGACGGTCTCCCGGCCGCGCTCCATCGCCCGGACCATCAGATCGACGTTGGCGGGGTCGACGAGCGCAGGTTCGCTCGGGGTGTAGCCCGCCGGGACGAGGCCGGTCTCGTGGATCAGCAGGTTGGCGAGCAGCTCGAGCCAGTGGATGTCGCTGTCGGTGATCATCAGCTTCATCGCGCCGATGCAGATCTCCCCGATCCCGGTCGCGTCGTAGCCGCCGATCACGTGCGCCATGTCGTGAGCGAAGAGGGTGATGCTCTCGGGGCCGACGGTGAAGCCGTTGCGCTCGTAGAACGCCAGGAACTCGGCACCCAGCGTCCCGGGTCCGGCGGCCTTCAGCGCCGCGTCGATCTCGGCCAGGCGCCGGGCGGCCTCGGTGTCCTCGCTGGCGGCGATCTCGATCATCGCCGGCTCCATCATCTCCTCAGCCACCGGATCGAAGCGGCGCACCATGTCGTCGGTCGCAGCCTCGGCGCCCTGCGCGACGTAGGTGCGGACGAGGGCCAGACCGGGCCCGTCCTCGCCCATGGCGGTGCAGTAGGCCTCGACCCGCTGCTGGTGTGCCTCCTCGAGCGGGTGCCGGCACAGCTCGAGGACGACCATGAGCTCCCGGGTCCGTCGGCTGATCTGGGGATCGGTGATCCGGGCCCCCACCTCCTCGGCGGTGAGGGCGGCCCCGGCCGACAGGTCCACGTCGCGCAGGCCCCAGAGGTGGGTTGCGAGCGAACGGAGGATCGTCAACTGCTCGTCGGTGGGCCCGTCGGGGCCCGAGATGGCGCCGAGGCAGGCGCGGATCACGAGGTCGGCGTCGGTGCTGGCTATGTCCCTGAGCATGGTGAGACCATATCGCGGTCAGCCGGGATCCACCATTCGGCCACTCGGGGGTCCGGACCCGGCTCACGCATCGCGCGCGAGGCGCCGGGCCAGTTGCCGGAGCCGCGGGGGTTCGAGTCGGGTGTGCTGGCCGACACGCTCCCAGTCGACGTCGGCGAGGGCCACCTCCCATTCGCCCGCCGGCCACCCGGACGGGTGGGGCTCGTCGGGGTCCCACCGGAGCAGGACCATGCGCACGGCGCCCGGCGGCGCGAATCGCGTGACGGAGTACTCGTCGCCGTCAGCCCCCACGAAGCAGATGCCGTTGGT
>JBJSXO010000135.1:0-2034 GCA_046086425.1 Actinomycetota bacterium
GTCGCGCACGATCTCGGTGACGGTGGCCTCGGGGCGGATCTCGCAGCGACCCGTGTGCAGCGCGGCGCGCAGCAGGCCGACGGGATCTCCCTTGGCCTCGATGGGGCAGCCGTAGAACGCGCAGAAGCCGCAATTGTTGCAGGCGGGGCGTCCGTCGTACTCCACGCTGTTCACGCCGGTCGGCGCACGGTACGGGTGGTACCCGAGTCGTTCGGCGGCTGCTGCGGTGAGGGTCGCACAGAACATGTCCGGTCCCGGGGGCATCGGGTAGGGACCCGACCGCCAGGCCGCAAACGGGTTGGCGGTGTCGTCCCCGGCCACGCCGACCAGCCGCTCGGCGAGCGCGTAATAGTGCTCGAGCTCGTCGTATCCGACGGGCCAGTCCACGACATCGGCCCCCTCGATCGGACCGAGCTCCGAGCGCGCGTGGAAGTCGACCTCCCGAAAGCGCGGCAGTTTCCCGTCGGCGTGGAAGCCACCGCCGCCGACCGTGGACGGGAGGTTGTTCACGTCACCGACCCACAGCGGATCGTCGTCGTCGGTGTCCCGGAAGGTGCGTGGCTCGAGCAGGGGGTCGGGCCCGAGGAAGTGACGGCGGGTGAATTTCAGCTCGTCGTTGCTGACGTGCCCGAGCGGCCCGAAGGGCGCGTCGAGCGACAGCAGATGGTTGCGGCCCTTCTCGAGCATGATGACCGACCGGCCGCGCTGGGTGAGCACGTGGGCGGCGGTCGCTCCGCCGGGGCCGGTGCCCACGACGACGACGTCGCAGTCGCGCTGGGTGGCGTCAGTCACGGCCGCTGACCTCCTCGTCGGTGTAGCCCCGCGGCTGGGTGTCGCCGGCGAAGCGGATCGCGCGCCAGCCGGCTCCGTCGCGGTTGCCGCCGTACTCCGGTGCGCCGTAGGCGCCTTCGCACGCGTGCGCGTAGCACAGGTCGCGGAACCCGGGGTCCGCGGCGAGGCGGCGGTCCTGCTCCTCGGGGGTCTGGTCGGCGAAGTCGGGGCCGAGGGCGGCGAGGCCGGTGCGGTACCGCTCCTGCCAGCCCACCACGGGTCCGTTGAACTCGCGGGCCGGGTCGCCCCGGGAGCCTTCGATGCGGATCCGCCAGGCGAGCTGCTCGAGCGCCGAGAGCTCCAGAAAGTCGCCGAAGGACGCCTTGCCCCCGGCCCGGCCCGAGAACGGGCCACCGGCGAAGATCCGGGGCGGGTCCGAGGCGAAGGCGTCGAGCAGCGTGTCGACGTAGTCGACGACTCCGAGCGCCGCGCCGCCGGGGTGGTCGTCGAGGGGGGGGACCAGGCGGTCCACGACCGCAGCAAGGGTCCGGAGCTCGTCGTCGCCGAGGAAGCCGGGCACGGCCCGGACGCTAGCCCCTCGGACCCGCCAACCTGACGTGGGCGTCATTGTTATCGTGCTCCGATGGTCCTCGGGATCAGCGAGCACGCCCGGCGGCGACCCGACAAGCCCGCCCTGGTCGAAGGCGATCGGGTCGTGACCTTCGCCGAGCTCGACGAGCGCACCACCCGGCTCGCCCACGCCCTGGAAGCCCGGGGGATCGGCCCCGGCAACCGGGTCGCGGTCATGCTGGCGAACTCGATCGAGTTCTTCGAGGTGTGGGGCGCCGCCTCCAAGCTCGACGCGCCCGTGGTCCTGGTGAACTGGCATCTCAAACGTGAGGAGCTCTCCTACATCCTCGAGGACTCCGGAGCGGCGCTGCTCGTGGCCCACGCCGACCTGCTGGAGTTCGCCGAGCCTGCTGCGAAGGCCGTTGGCTGCGCCCTGCTCCTCGTCGGGCGCGGCGATGCGTACGAAGGCGCGATCAGCGCGGCGAAGGCCGAGCCGGCCCTCGATCTCGTCTCGCTGGCGTCCCCGATCTTCTACACCTCGGGCACCACCGGGCGGCCCAAGGGGGCCATGCTCACCCACTTGAGTTTGGTGCATTCGTCCATGCACTACCAAGTTGCCATGGGTTTGGGGCCCACAGACTGCTCAGTGGCCACGGTGCCCTTGAGCCATGTCACCGGCCTGGTGGCCTTGAT
>JBJSXO010000136.1:0-17270 GCA_046086425.1 Actinomycetota bacterium
TCCCGGCCGTAGGCGTCGTTGGGCGGGATCACGAAGAAGCGCGCGTAGCCGCGCCGCACGAGCACGTCGTTGACGCGGTGGCCGGCGAGCCAGACGTAGGCCAGGCGGCGGTCGTAGACGTCGCGACGCACCACGTCGGACTTGAGGCGCACCACCCGCCCGGTGAGCAGGCGCGTGGTGAACGCCGACGCCTCCGGTCCGAAGCACTCCACCCCCTTGGTCGGGTGCTTCGTCTCGGGCGTGTCGACCCCGAGCAGGCGCACGGTGTCGGTCGCACCGCCCGCGAACGCCACGACGATCGTGTCACCGTCGATCACCTCGACGACACGGACGTGGGGATCGGCCGCGCTCGCGACCCGCCCCAGCCACCACCCCAGCACCGAGGCGCCCAGCACCGAGGCGGCGGCCACGGTGGCCACGACCACGGCCCGGGTGCGGGCCATGCCCCGAGCGTACCCCACAACGAGAGTTGCATACGAACGTATGTTCGTGTAGCATCGAGTGCACTTCCCCGTCGGACGCGGCCCCGAGTGGTCGGCGATCGAGCCGGGAGGTGTGATGCGCGACGCAGCGAACGCAGGAGACTCCGTGGCGGGTCCACTGCACGACGCGCTCGAGACCGTCGCGGCGCGCGACCGGTCCCGATGGACAGGGGCGCAACGATTTGCTGCGGTGGCCGACCTGCTCGCGGCGCGTGAACGGCTCGACGCCGTGATCCTCGCCGTGGCCGCCGAGTGGGACCGCAACCGCTCCTGGGAACTCGACGGCGCCCGCTCGCCGGTGGCCTGGCTCGCCCACCACGCACCGATCACCCGCCAGGAGGCCTCGTCGTTGGTGCGAACCACCCGTCACGTCTGCGCGCACCCGGCGACGGCGAAGGCCCTCGACGCCGGCGACATCTGCGCCGCGCACGTCACCGTCGCCGCCCATGCCGCCGCGCACCGGGGTGAGCGGTACGGCGAGCACGAGACCGTGATCCTCGACGCTGCCCGCGACCTCTCCGTCGCCGGGTTCCGCCAGGTCATGGCCTACTGGCGAGCCTGCGCCGACGACGCAGCCGGCGTGGTGCCGACCGACGACGACGCCGACTATCTCGCCGTCACCACCACGTTCCGCGGTATCGGCCACCTCGATGGGCGCCTCGGACCCGTGGCCGCACAGACCCTGATGGACCGACTCGACGCGCTCGTGCCCCCGGATCCCGCGCACGGTCCCCGTCCCCCGCGCTCGCTCGCCCAGCGTCGGGCGGCAGCCCTGATGCGTCTGGTGCACGGCGAGGAACCCCCCGCCACGACGGTCGACATCATCGTCGACCACGAGACCTTCGCCGGCCGGCCGCCCGAGGATCCCATGCGCGGTTGCTGCGAGTTGGTCGGGCACGGTCCGATCGCTCCGGTGCTCGCCCGCGCCCTCGCGTGCGATGCGGCGATCGGGCGCGTCGTCATGCGCGGACCGTCCGAGGTGCTCGACGTCGGGCGCCGGACCCGGCTCGTCACTCCGGCATTGCGCCGCACCCTCGCTGCCCGCGACCGCACCTGCGTCGAGCCCGGCTGCGACGTGCCTGGGCACTGGTGCGACGCGCACCACATCGTGCCGTGGGAGCGCCACGGCCCCACGAGCGCCGACAACCTCGAGCTGCGGTGCCGCACCCACCACCTCGCGGCCCACCGCCGTCTCGGCCCGGAGCCGCACCGCGTGCGCCGCCGGGAATGAGCGCGCCGCCGTTCCCGGCGACGCCGTGCCGCTCAGCCCGCGGGGAGGATGATCGACTGGTACTCGGTGTAGGGCTCGATGCCCTCCGCGCCGAGCTCACGACCGATGCCCGACGCCTTGAACCCACCGAAGGGCGCGTTGAAGTCGAGGATCATGGCGCTGTTGATCGCAACCACGCCGGTGCGCACCTGGGTGGCGATCTCGGCACCGCGACCCGGGTCGGCGGTCCACACCGAACCGCAGAGGCCGTAGTCCGAGTCGTTCGCGATCGCGACCGCCTCGGCCTCGTCGCCGTACTTCAGCACCGACAGCACCGGCCCGAAGATCTCCTCGCGGGCAATGGGCATGTCGTTGGTGACGTCGGCGAAGACGGTCGGCTCGATGTACCAGCCCGTCGGGAGGTCACCGGGGACGCCGCCACCCACGACCGGCTTCGCACCGGCGCGCTTGCCCGCGTCGAGCAGGCCCTTGACCCGCTCCTGCTGGCGCTGGGCGACCAGCGGGCCGATGTTGGTGTCGTCGGCGAGCGGGTCACCGGTCTTCAGCGCGCCGACCGCAGCGCCGAGCGCCTCGACCACCTCGTCGTAGCGACGGTCGCTCACCAGGATCCGCGTCTGCGCGCCGCAGGCCTGGCCGTTGTTCATCAGGCCCGAGTTCATCAGGTTGGCAATCGACGCGTCGTCGATGACCCAGTCGTCGAGCACGATCGCCGCGCTCTTGCCGCCGAGCTCGAGCGTGCAGCGCTTGATCTGCTCACCGCAGATCGCGCCGATGTGGCGGCCGACGGCGGTGGAGCCGGTGAAGCTGACCTTGTCGATGCCCGGGTGGCGGACGAGGTGCTCGCCGGTCTCGCGCCCTGCGGCGACGATGCTCACCACTCCCGGCGGCAGGCCGGCCTCGGCCACCGCGTCGGCGAGGAGGTAGCCGTCGAGCGGGGTCTCCGGGGAGGGCTTGAGCACGATGGGGCAGCCGGCCGACATGGCCGGGCCGAGCTTCATCGCCGAGATGAACAGCGGCACGTTCCACGGGATGATGCCGGCGACCACTCCGACCGGGGCCCGACGGACACGGACCGGGGACCCGAGGGCGCCGGTGCGCTCGTCCTCGAACGTGTACCCGGTCGCGATGCGCGCGTAGGTGTCGAGCACCATCGTGGCCGAGAACACCTGGCCCATGAGCGACCACTGCTTGGGCGAGCCGTTCTGGACCGAGATGGTGTCGGCGAACTCCTGGGCCCGGGCCTGGATGGCCTGCGAGAGCCGGCTGATCCCCTCGGCGCGCTCGGCCGGGGTCATACGCGGCCACGGACCGTGGTCAAAGGCCTCACGCGCGGCGGCCACGGCGCGGTCCATGTCCCCCGGGGTGGCGTCGGGAACGCGCCCGATGACCTCCTCGGAGTGCGCCGAGACGACGTCGATCGTCCCCTTGGCGTCGGACGCGACCCACTCGCCGCCGATGTACACCTGCTCACGAACCTGCATCACGGACCTCCGAAACGTCGGGACCGCAGGCTACCGGGATCAGACCAGGGGGCGTGCGGTGGGGTCGATCGGGCGGGGCAGCAAGGACTCGCCCATGAGGAACTCGTCGACGCCGCGGGCGCAGGAGCGTCCCTCGGCGATCGCCCAGACGATGAGGCTCTGGCCGCGGCCCATGTCGCCGCAGGCGAACACGCCCGGTACGGTCGACTGGAAGGCAGCGTCACGGCGGACGTTGCCCCGCTCGTCGAGCTCGACCCCGAGTGCGTCGATCATGCCGTCGCGCTGGGGCCCGACGAAGCCCATGGCCAGGAACACGATCTCACAGGGCAGCTCGAACTCGCTGCCGGCGATCTTCTCGAACTTCCCGTCGACCATCTCGACCTCGTGCGCGACGAGCGCACGCACGTTGCCCTGGTCGTCGCCGACGAACCGCTCGGTGTTGACGCTGTAGACGCGCTCCCCACCCTCCTCGTGGGCCGAGGTCACCCGGAACACATTCGAGAAGGTCGGCCAGGGATTGGTCGGGGCCCGGGTCTCCGGCGGGCGGGGCATGATCTCGAACTGGTGCACCGACACCGCGCCCTGGCGGTGCGAGGTGCCGAGGCAGTCCGCCCCGGTGTCGCCACCACCGATGATCACGACGCGCTTTCCCGCTGCGGTGATCGGCGCAACGTCGAGGTCACCCTCCTGGACGCGATTCGCCCAGGGGAGGAACTCCATCGCCTGGTAGATGCCCCCGAGCTCGCGCCCGGGGATCGGCAGGTCGCGCCAGGCGGTCGCGCCCCCGGCGAGCACGATCGCGTCGAACTCGGCGCGCAGGTCCTCCACGCTCACGTCGACCCCGACGTCGGTGCTCACCCGGAACTCGGTCCCCTCGGCGCGCATCTGCTCGAGGCGACGATCGAGATGACGCTTCTCCATCTTGAACTCGGGGATTCCGTAACGCAGCAGGCCACCCGGGCGGTCGGCGCGCTCGAACACGACGACGTCGTGACCAGCACGGGTGAGCTGCTGCGCAGCGGCGAGTCCGGACGGGCCGGACCCGACGATCGCAATCCGCTTGCCCGTCTTCACGTGCGGCAGCACGGGTTGGATCCAGCCCTCGTCCCACGCACGGTCGACGATCTCGACCTCGACCTGCTTGATGGTCACCGGATCCTGGTTGATGCCGAGCACGCATGCGGTCTCGCAGGGCGCCGGGCACAGGCGACCGGTGAACTCGGGGAAGTTGTTCGTCGCGTGGAGACGCTCGATCGCGTCACGCCAGTGGTCGCGGTAGACGAGGTCGTTCCAGTCGGGGATGAGGTTGCCGAGTGGGCACCCGTTGTTGCAGAACGGGATGCCGCAGTCCATGCAGCGCCCGGCCTGAGTCTGCAGCGCCTCGTGCGAGAACGGCTCATAGACCTCGCGCCAGTCCCGGAGCCGTACCTCGACCGGCCGGCGCACGGGCGTCTCGCGCCCCCACTTCAGGAACCCGGTGACCTCACCCACGGGACGACTCCATCACCTTCACGAGCGTCTCCTCCTCGGAGAGGCCGGCCCGGGCGGCCTCGCGCATGACGGTCAGGACACGTTGGTAGTCCTCGGGCATCACCCTGACGAACGCGCCGATCTCGCTCTCCCACTGGGAGAGGATCGCGTCGGCGACGTCGGAGCCGGTGAGCTCGCGGTGCCGCTCGATCGTCGTACGCAGGAACTCGCGGTCCTCGTCGTCGAGCGGGACGACGTCGACCATCTCGTAGTTGACGAGCGCAGGGAACCGACCGTCGGGGTCGTACACGTAGGCGATGCCTCCCGACATGCCGGCCGCAAAGTTGCGGCCCGTCGGACCGAGCACCACGACGCGGCCACCGGTCATGTACTCGCAGCCGTGGTCACCCACGCCCTCGACCACCGCCGTCGCACCGGAGTTCCGCACGCAGAACCGCTCTCCGACCTGACCCCGCAGGTACGCCTCGCCACCGGTGGCGCCGTACAGGGCCACATTGCCGGCGATCACGTTGTCCTCGGCTACCAGCGTGGCCGCCCGGTCGGGGTGGACGATCAGACATCCCCCCGAGAGGCCCTTGCCGAAGTAGTCGTTGGCGTCGCCTTCGAGCCGGAGCGTGATGCCGCTCGGGACGAACGCCCCGAAGCTCTGGCCGGCCGAGCCGCGCAGGTGGACCCGGATGGTGTCGTCGGGGAGGCCGTCGCCTCCCCAGGCGCGGGTCACGACCGATCCGAGCATGGTGCCGACGGTCCGGTTGACGTTGCTGATGGGCAACTCGATCTCGACGACCCGC
This sequence comes from Actinomycetota bacterium, assembly GCA_046086425.1. Classification (GTDB taxonomy): domain Bacteria; phylum Actinomycetota; class Acidimicrobiia; order IMCC26256; family PALSA-555; genus CAIUKV01. The sequence goes on from JBJSXO010000136.1 coordinate 5,477, forward strand.
CCGTCCTCGATAGCAGGCCCGGCGAGGGCGATGAGCTGCTGGTCGAGCGCCCGGTCGAGGCCGTGGTCCTGCTGCTTGGTGCAGTAGCGGTCTTGACCCGCGTAGGGGTTCTCGGCCTCCTGGAGGATCGGCGTGAGGTCGAGACCGTGGGCCTTCCAGTGGTCGATCGCGGCGCGGGTGTCGAGGACCTCGGTATGGCCAACCGCTTCGGCGACCGACCGGAAGCCCAGACGCGCCAGGTACTCGCGTACCTCTTCGGCGATGAACTCGAAGAAGTTCACGACGAACTCAGGCCTGCCGGAGAAACGCTTGCGCAGCTCCGGGTTCTGGGTGGCGATGCCGACCGGACACGTGTCGAGGTGACAGACCCGCATCATCACGCAGCCGCTCACGACGAGCGGCGCAGTCGCGAACCCGAACTCCTCACCGCCGAGCAGCGCCGCGATGACGACGTCCCGACCCGTCTTCAGTTGGCCGTCCACCTGCACCACGATGCGGTCGCGCAACCCGTTGCGGACGAGCGTCTGCTGGGTCTCGGCCAGGCCGAGCTCCCACGGCGCACCTGCGTGCTTGATGGACGTGAGCGGCGACGCACCCGTGCCTCCGTCGTGCCCCGAGATGAGCACCACGTCGCTGTGCGCCTTGGCAACCCCGGCCGCCACGGTGCCGACCCCGACTTCGGCGACGAGCTTGACGTGGACGCGCGCCTGCGGGTTGGCGTTCTTGAGGTCGTGGATGAGCTGCTTGATGTCCTCGATGGAGTAGATGTCGTGGTGCGGCGGCGGGCTGATGAGACCGACCCCGGGCGTGGAGTACCGGGTCTTCGCGATCCACGGGTACACCTTGGCCCCGGGGAGCTGGCCACCCTCACCGGGCTTGGCCCCCTGGGCCATCTTGATCTGCAGGTCGTCGGCGTTGACCAGGTATTCCGAGGTCACGCCGAAGCGACCCGACGCCACCTGCTTGATCGCCGAGCGGCGCAGATCACCGTTCGCGTCGGGCTGGTACCGGTCGGAGTCCTCGCCGCCCTCACCGGTGTTGGACTTCCCGCCGAGGCGGTTCATCGCGATGGCGAGGTTCTCGTGCGCCTCCTTGGAGATCGACCCGTACGACATCGCACCGGTGGCGAAGCGCTTCACGATCTCGGTGACCGGCTCGACCTCGTCGATGGGCACCGGGGGACGCACACCCTCCCGGAGCACGAAGAGGCCACGCAGCGTGGCGAGGTGGGCAGCCTGCTCGTCGACCTTCTGCGAGTACTCGCGGAACACGTCGTAGCGCTTGGCCCGCGTGGCGTGCTGGAGCTTGAACACCGTCTCCGGGTTGAAGAGGTGGAACTCGCCCTCCCGCCGCCACTGGTACTCGCCACCCCAGTCGAGGTCGCGGTGGGCGAGCTCGTCGGGACGCTCGGCGTAGGCACGGCGGTGCCGCCGGGCCACCTCCTCGGCAACCTCGTCGAGACCGACGCCGCCCAGTCGCGAGACCGTGCCCGTGAAGAACTCGTCGACCAGTTCGTGCCCGAGCCCGATGGCCTCGAACACCTGCGCTCCGCGGTAGGACGCGACGGTCGAGATGCCCATCTTCGACATGATCTTCAGCACGCCCTTGCCGGACGCCTTGATGTAGTTCTTGATCGCGGCCTTCGCATCGACGCCGTCGAGGCCGTGCAGACCGTGCGTGATCAGGTCCTCGATCGACTCGAACGCGAGATACGGGTTCACGGCACCGGCGCCGTAGCCCAACAGCAGCGCCATGTGGTGCACCTCGCGGGCATCCCCCGACTCCACCACGAGGCCGACCATCGTGCGCGTCTTCTCACGGATGAGGTGGTGGTGCACCCCCGAGACAAGGAGCAGCGACGGGATCGGCGCCCACTCCACGTCGGAGTTGCGATCGGACAGCACGATGATCCGCTTGCCTGCGGCGACCGCGGCCGACGCCTCGTGGCGCACGCGGTCCATGGCCTCGCGCAGCGCCGCTCCTCCGCCGTCGACGCGGTAGAGACCCGAGATGACGTGAGCGTCGAACTCCGGGTACTGGCCGTCGTCGTTGATGTGGACGAGCTTGGCCAGCTCGTCGTTATCGATCACCGGATACGCCAGCTCGAGCTGGCGGCACGACGCTGCTGACGGGTCGAGGACGTTGCCCTCGGGACCGAGGGTGGCGCGCAGCGACGTGACCAGTTCCTCACGGATGGCGTCGAGCGGGGGGTTGGTGACCTGTGCGAACAGCTGCGAGAAGTAGTCGAACAGCATCCGCGGCCGTTCGGACAGCACCGCGATCGGCGTGTCGGTCCCCATCGAGCCGATCGCCTCGGCCCCGTTCCGGGCCATCGGCGACACCAGGAGCTTGAGCTCCTCGTGGGTGTAGCCGAAGGTCTCCTGCCGGCGCACTACCGACTCGTGGCCGTAGGTCACGTGCTCACGGTCGGCCAGGTCGCCGAGGCGAACGAGGCCACGCGCGACCCAGTCGGCGTAGGGCTGCTCGCGCGCGAGCTCCTCCTTGAGCTCCTCGTCGCCCACGATCCGACCCTTGGTGGTGTCGATGAGGAACATGCGCCCCGGCTGGAGCCGGCCCTTAAACACGACGTGGGCGGTGTCGATGTCGACCACGCCCGCCTCGCTCGCCATGATCACGCGGTCGTCGTCGAGCACCCAGTAGCGGCTCGGGCGAAGGCCGTTGCGATCCAGGACCGCACCGATCACGGTGCCGTCGGTGAACACGATGGACGCGGGCCCGTCCCAGGGCTCCATCAGCGAGGCGTGGTAGCGGAAGAAGGCGCGCTTCTCCGCGGACATCGTGGCGTGGTTCTCCCACGCCTCGGGGATCATCATCAGTACCGCATGGGGTAACGCGCGACCGCCGAGGTGGAGCAGCTCGAGGCACTCGTCGAAGCTTGCGGTGTCCGACGCACCAGCAGTGACGATCGGGAACGCGCGGTCCAGCCCGGGGATCAGCTCCGACCGCATGAGCGCCTCCCGCGCGCGCATCCGGTTGCGATTGCCCTGCAGCGTGTTGATCTCACCGTTGTGGGCCACGTACCGGTACGGGTGCGCGAGCGGCCACGAAGGGAACGTGTTCGGCGAGAACCGGCTGTGCACCAGGCCGATGGCCGACTCGAGCCGCTCGTCCTGGAGATTGAGGAAGAACTCACCGAGCTGTGGGGTTGTGAGCATCCCCTTGTAGACGAGCGTGCGGCACGACAACGACGGGAAGTAGACGGCGGACGTAACCTCGTGCTCTCACCGCTTACGCATCACGAAGAGCTTGCGGTCGAGGGCGATGCCCGACGTGCCCGCCGGATCGTCGACGAAGCAGTGCCAGAAGCTCGGCATCACGCCGCGGGCGGTCGGCCCGATCATGGAGTCGTCGGTGGGCACCGCCCGCCAGCCGACGATACGCAGGCCCTCGTCGACCGCGATCTTCTCGATCGCGCCGCGTGTGCGGTCGGCCTCGGCCGGATCGACAGGCAAGAAGGCGAGGCCCACCCCGTACGCGCCCGCCGGGGGCAACGTGAACGGGGTCACGGCCCGGAGGAACTTGTCGGGAACCTGGATGAGGATCCCGGCGCCGTCACCGGTGTTGGCCTCCGCGCCCGAAGCACCCCGGTGGTCGAGGCGGCACAGCGCGTCGAGGGCGGTGGCGACGATGTCGCGGCTGGCGCGGCCTTGGACGTCGGCCACGAATGACACCCCGCACGCGTCGTGCTCCGAACGCGGGTCGTAGAGCCCGCGCGCCGCGGGCAGGGCGCTGAAATGGGGTCGCCGAAACGACGTGTCCGCCGGGGTCTCTGTCGCCATCCTGAGCTCTCATCCACTTGCGCCGGGGGCGCGTTCGGTCGGTGGACGCAGAGGGACGTCGTTGGCCCGGCTGCGGGACGAGCAGCGTACCCCTGGGCGGGTGGTTTCCACCAAGAACTCCCGGCCCCCGCCGCCGGCCGGTACCGCCGTGGCGCAGTGGCCGCCGTCCGGGCGGGGGCGCCGGTAGGGTCGGCAGGCCATGTCCCGGCGGGTGCTCCTCCTCGTGCTGGTGGTCCTCGTCGTCGTCGGAGCCGGCGTGGCCCTGGTGGCGACCACCCGGCCCGAGCTGTCGGACCGGCGGGCTGCGGTCGACCGCAGTTGGACGCCCTTGCGCGAGCCACTGACCGCCCGGTACGCCGCGCTCGACCAGCTCAGCACCGCCCTGGACGGCGCCGGGGCGGGCGACCGCTCCTACGCCGTGGATCTCGCCGGAGAGGTGACCCGGTGGACGGCGCTGGCCGGTCGCGCCGACGCGGGCGCCGAGGCCTCGTCGGCGAACCGGCTCGAGGGGCTCGCCACCCGGACCCGGGTCAACGTGGCCCGATCGGCCCGCCTGAGCCGCGACCCTGCGGTCGTCGAGGCGCTCACGGCGTTCGACGCCGCCCTCGTGGCCGACGCCGACGTCCGGGCGTACAACCGGGCCGTTCGTCGGTACCAGGAGACCCGGACCGGGACCCTCGCCCAGATCCCGGCCGGGCTGCTCGGGTACGGGGCGCGTCCGGTGCTGGTGGTCGGAGCCCCCTCGGCGCGCTGACCGGTGGACCCCGGTCACCGGGTGCCGGGCGCGCCGTGACGCGGCGGTGCGGGTCGTCGCGCCATTCCTGAGCCACACTGTCGACCGTGGACACCCCGCTCGTCGCCGTCCTCGGGGGCGGTCAGCTCGGCCGCATGCTCGGGCTCGCCGCCATCCCGCTCGGCGTACGGTGCCGCTTTCTCGACCCGGTCGCCGGCGCGCCCGCCGAGGCGGTCGGTCCCCTGCTCGTCGGTGGGCTCGGCGACACCGACGCGCTGCTCGCCGTCGCCGCGGACGCCGACGCCGTGACCTACGAGTGGGAGGGGGTCCCCGCGGCCGGCGCACGCATGCTCGCGGAGCGGGTCACCGTCCGGCCCGGCTGGCAGGCCCTGGCGGTGGCGCAGGACCGGCTCGACGAGAAGACGCTCCTGCGCCGCCTCGGGGTCGAGGTACCCGAGTTCGCTGCGGTCGACGACCGCGACGGCCTCACCGCAGCCGTCGCCGCCATCGGGACACCCGCGATCCTCAAGACCCGGCAGGGCGGCTACGACGGCAAGGGTCAGTTCGTCCTTCGTTCGGCGGCCGACACCGACGCGGCGTTCGCGACGCTCGGCGGGGTGCCCCTGATCCTCGAGGCCATGGTCCCGTTCGACCGTGAGCTCTCGGTGATCGCGGCGCGCGGTCCCGACGGAGACGTGCGCTGCTTCCCGCTCGTGGACAACACCCACCGCGACGGCATCCTTCGCGTGAGCCGCGCCCCCGCCCCGAACCTGGATCCCCGGACCCAGACCGCCGGTGAGGCGATCGCCCAGCGGGTACTCGCCGAGCTCGACTACGTCGGCGTGCTCACTATCGAGCTGTTCGACGTCGGGGGCATGCTGCTCGCCAACGAACTCGCACCGCGCGTCCACAACTCGGGCCACTGGACCATCGAAGGCGCCGAGACGAGCCAGTTCGAGCAGCACCTGCGCGCCGTGCTCGGCTGGCCGCTCGGCTCGCCCGCCGCACGCGGGCACGCCGCCATGCTCAACGCCATCGGCAACCTGCCGCCCCGCGACGCCGTCCTCGCCGTGCCCGGCGCACGGCTCCACGGGTACGGCAAGTCCCCGCGTCCCGGGCGCAAGGTGGGACACGTCACCGTGGTCGCCGACCACGAAGAGGCGCTCGAGACCCGCCTCGCCCGGCTGCGCGCGGTGGCGCCGGGAACCCTCGGCTGATCCGGGACGTCGCCCGGCGGTTCGGGAGGCGGTTCCGGCCGGCGGTTCGGCCCGGTGGTTCTGGCCGGCGGTTCCGACCGGCGATCAGGCGACCGCGCCTGTGCCCTTCAGCGCGACGATCTCGTCCGTCGAGAGGCCGAGCTCGGTGAGCACCTCGTCGGTGTGCTCACCCGGGCGCGACCGGGACCGGCCGATCTCCCCGGGGGTTCGCGAGAAGCGCGGCGCCGGCGCAGGCTGGAGGACGCCCCCGTGCTCGACGATGGTCTGCCGGGCCCGGATGTGTGGGTGCTGCGCGGCTTCGCCCATCGGGAGCACGGGTGCGAAGCACACGTCGGTGCCCTCGAGCAGCGCACACCACTCGTCGCGCGTCTTCGACCGGAACAGGTCGGTGAACCGTGCGCGCAGCTCGGGGACACGGGTGGCGTCGCCGGGGTGGGGCAGGTCCTCCCCCGCGAGGCCGGTGCGCTCGAGGAACTCGGCGTAGAACTGGGGCTCGAGCGACCCGAGGGCGATGAACTTGCCGTCGGCGGTCTCGTAGGTGTCGTAGTTGGCGCGACCGGTGTCGAGGAAGTTCACCCCGAGCTCGTCGCTCCACGCGCCTGCTGCGCGCGCGCCCCAGATCATCGCCATGAGCGTGGCGGTGCCGTCGACCATGGCCGCGTCCACCACCTGGCCCACCCCGGAGGTCCGGGCCTCGAGGAGCGCGCAGACCAATCCGAAGGCCAGGAGCATGCCGCCGCCGCCGAAGTCGCCGACGAGGTTCAACGGGGGGACCGGCTTCTCGCCCGCCCGGCCGATGTGGGCCAAGGCGCCGGCGAGCGCGATGTAATTGATGTCATGCCCGGCGGCGGCCGCGAGGGGTCCGTCCTGACCCCATCCGGTCATGCGCCCGTAGGCCAGCCGGGGGTTACGGGCGAGACACTCGTCGGGACCGACCCCGAGTCGCTCGGCCACGCCGGGTCGGTAGCCCTCGATGAGCGCGTCGGACCGCTCGACGAGGCGCAGCACGGTCTCGACGCCGTCGGGCACCTTGAGGTCGACCGCGATCGACCGTCGGCCGCGGTCGAGCACCTCGACCGAGCCGGGGCCCGTGTCCCGGCCGACCCACTGCGCCCGATCGACCCGCACGACGTCCGCACCCATGTCCGCGAGCATCATCGCTGCGAACGGGCCCGGCCCGATGCCCGCGAGCTCCACCACCCTCACCCCTACGAGCGGTCCCGCCACTGTGTGCCCCCTCCGGACGGGGCCCGACCGGTGTCGCACCGACGTCGCACCACCATCGAACCTGACGTACGCGTCAGCCTAGGCGACGCCGGGCCGGTGTGACCGGGCCGCTCGCTACGCTCCCGCGGTGCGGATCGCGACCTGGAACGTCAACTCGCTCAAGGCCCGGCTCCCGCGGGTCGAGGAGTGGCTCGAGTACGCCCGCCCTGACGTGCTCTGCCTCCAGGAGACCAAGCTCTCCGACAAGGCGTTCCCCGCGATGACGTTCTCGGCGCTGGGCTACGACACCGTGCACCACGGGCAAGGTCAGTGGAACGGCGTGGCGATCCTCTCGCGCGTCGGCCTCGACGACCCGGTCAGCGGGTTCGGCGATCTCCCGGACCCGTACGAGGGTGAAGCCCGGCTCGTCGCCGCCACTTGCGCCGGCGTGCGCGTCGTCAGCGTCTACGTCCCCAACGGACGCGAGGTCGACACCGATCATTACGCGCGCAAGCTCGAGTGGCTCGAGCAGCTCCGGGTCTGGCTCGAGACCACCACGGCCCCCGACGCGCCCGTGGCCGTCCTCGGGGACTTCAACGTGGCCCCCGACGATCGAGACGTTTGGTCCGTCCCGGCGTTCTCCGGCTCGACCCACGTGACCCTGCCCGAGCGTGACGCGATCCGGCGCCTGTGCGACTGGGGCATGGTGGACGCGTTCCGCGCGCTGTACGACGAGGATCGCCTGTACACCTACTGGGACTACCGCCGGGGTGACTTCCACCAGCACCGCGGCATGCGCATCGACCTGGTGCTGGTCACGGCGCCGCTCGCCCGACGGGTGCAGTGGGCCTGCGTCGACCGCAACGCGCGCAAGGGTCAGCAGCCCTCCGACCATGCCCCGGTGATCGTCGACCTGACCGACCCCTGAGCCCGCCGGCTCAACGACAGGCGGCCGCGACCTCGGCCGGCGCGGTCCCCGACGGTGCCGGGGCAGAGCCGGTCCCCGACCCGGCGTCGTCGGTCTTCGGAGCGACGAAGTCGGCACCGAGGACGACCACCACGTCGGCGTCGTCGAGGGTCGGGTCTCCCACGAGCTTGACCCCCTCGCCCACGGCGCCGAGGACCAACTGGGCCTTGGCCTCGGCCCCGTTGGCGTAGCGCACCTCGGTGACCGCGACCCGCCCCCGGACGTCGTTGCCGGTGCCACCCTTCACGAAGCCGGCGGACACCAGGGCGTCCATGGTCTCCTCCGCCAAGCCGGCTCGGCCCGAGCCGTTGAGCACCCGCACCCGCACGTCGGCGGGTCGTACGACCGGGGCTGCGGGAACGGGTCCGAAGGTGCGGAGGCGGTCGAGCACCGGCCCGCCACTCGTGACATCCGGGAAGAGCACCGCTTGACCGTCGGCGTTGCCGCTGGTGAACGGGAAGGTGACGAACTCGAGCGCGCTGGTGTCGTCACTGCTGATCGAGCGGAACGCGCTGATCAGGTCGAACGCAGCTCGGCGGTCGAACCCGCGGTCGACCCGCAGGTCGCCGACCACTCCGTGGACGATGTCACGGCCCCGACGCGGGTCGGCGACACTGCGCTCGACCACGATCCCGGCCAGGCGCCGGATGAAGTCCTGCTGCCGATCGATGCGCCCAATGTCGGCCCGAGCCTCCTCCTCCACGCGTCCCGTGGCCGGATTCAGGAACCGGAGGTGACGCGAGCGCACCCATGCCAGGGCTTCCCGGCCGTCGAGCGCGTAGCACCCGGGCTCGACCGCCACGAAGCCGGTGAAGTCGTCGACCACCGGGCGGTCCACGTAGATCGGCACCGAGCCCACGGTGTCGACCATCGACGCGAAAGTACGGAAGTCGACTTCCACGTAGTGGTTGATGTCGATGTCGAAGTTCTGCTTCAGCGTCGCGACCACCGAGTTGGGACCGTCGCCGACGAGATCTTCGTTGAACGCTGCGTTGATCTTGGCGTTCCCGATCCCGGGGATGTCCACCCAAAGGTCACGCGGGAACGACACCACCAGGGTCTGACCGCCGCCCGGCGCGACGTGCACGATCATCATGGTGTCGGAACGGCGGCCGGTCTCGTTGCCTCCGAACGCCTGCACCTCCCCGGCGGTGTCGACGAACGCCCGGCTGTCAGAGCCCACGACGAGGTAGTTCGCCCCGTCGGCGGACGGGGCGACGGTGTTCACGTCCACCCGCGGGATGCGGGCGAGCTCCTTGTCGATCGTTGCGTTCACCATCACCACCGCGACACCCACCACCGAGCCCGCGAGCACCAGGGCGATGACCAGCCGCGTGAGGAACCGGGTCAGCGCCGACCCGTCGGCAAGCGGCACGTCAGCAGGCGGTCCGAGGGGCCGGGGCCGGGAACCCGGTCAGGGTCGCAGGAGACCCGACCGGCGCGTCCGGCACCGTCGCCATGGGATCGGCCGGAGGGCTCGCCGGGTCGATCGGCGGGGCGGCCGCGACCACCGGATCGGGGGCCTGCGCCACCACCGCGGCGTCGGCCGGCACGGCGATGCTCTCGAACCCGCGGCCGAGCACGATCGTGACGTCGACGTCCGATACCGCCCCGATGCTGAGGGACGCCGCCGGTTCGACGTAGCGAAGGAGGAGCTTGCCCTTGTCGACCTGCTCCTGCGCGACGCGCACCTCGACCCCGGAGATGCGCTCCCGGCTCGTCTCCACCGCGTCGACGGTGGTGAAGCCGAGCTCCCGCAGGCGCTTGGTCACCGCCACCGCAAGGTCGTTACGGCCACTGGCGTTCACGACCCGCACCCGGATGTCCTGCGGACTGGGCGTGGGCCGCGGCCGCGTGTCGAACGTGCGGAGCCGGTCGATGATGGCCGGGAACGTCGGACTGGTCGTGTCGGCGTAGAGCACGGACTGGCCACCTTGGCTCGGGCCGGTCTTCCAGGGCAGCGTGACCATCTCGAGCGACGACTGGTCGTCGGGGTTGAGGGTCCGGAACGCCTCGAGCAGCGCGAACACCGAGGACCGGTCGAAGGCGTCGTCCACCTTGAGCCCACCGACGATCTTGTCGGCCACGACGTTCGCGGTGAAGGGGTTGGCCAGGCTCCGCTGCACGGCGATCCCTGCGAGCCGGCGCATGAACTCCTGCTGGCGGCCGATCCGACCGATGTCGGGCATGATGTCGGCCGATGCCCAGCGGCCAGTGGTCGGGTTCTGGAACTCGAGGTAGCGGGACCGCGCCCACTGCAGCGACTGCTCGCCGTCGAGCTCGACGCAGCCGGGAATGGGAAGATCGAGGCCCGTGTAGTCGTCGCGTGCGGGATAGGGCGCATAGACGGGGACCTTGCCCAGCGAGTCGACAAGCTGCACGAAGGTCTTGAAGTCGAGCTCGATGAAGTGGTGGATATCGACGTCGAAATTCTGCTTCATCGTGTCGATGACCGTCTGCTGGTCGTAGTTGTACGCCGAGTTGATCTTGGCCGTGCCGTGACCAGGGATGGTGACCCAGAGGTCACGAGGGAACGACACGATGAAGGTCCGCTCGGCCCGTGGCTCGACGTGCACGACCATGATCGTGTCGGAGCGGCGCCCACCCGCCGTGGACGCGTCGCCGAAGGCCGCTTCCTCGAGCGGGTTGCTCACGAACGATCGGGTGTCGGAACCGACGAGGAGGTAGTTCGCCCCGCCCGGGGGAATCGGCGCCGTCGTGAGCTCGATCTTCGGGATCCGGTCGAGCTTGCGCCCCACCTCGCGGTTGACCGCCGCGACCCCGGCTCCCATCAGCAGCGAGCCGACGAGCAGCGCAATGAGGAAGCGGCCGGCGAAGGTGCGCACGGCGGAGCGAGACGACGTCATGAGCGAGACGAGGCTACCGGCACCCCTCGGGCGATGGCGTTCAGCGGTTCGGGTGGCGGTTCGGGTGGCGGTGCGGGTGGCGGTTCGGGAGGCGGTTCGGGAGGCGGTGCGGGAGGCGGTTCGGGAGGCGGGTGCGAGATACCCTCGGCCGGGTGGACACCGGGTTGGCCCGACCGTTCGCCGCGCTGGACGCCGCGGATGCCCCGGCCGCCGTGCTGCGCCAGGGGGACGGCTGGCTGGTGGCATGGGACGCCGTGGAGGTGCGGGAGGGCACCGGCGCCGCCGTGCTCGACGCCGTCGACGACCTGACCCCCGGGCTTTGGGTGGGGTTCCTGGCCTTCGAGGCGGGCCACGCCGTCGAGGCGGTCCGGCGCGGGCAAGCCGGGTCCGTCCCGTCGACGGTGCCCGACGGCCTGCTCGTGCGCTTCGCCCGGCGGACGTGGGTTCCCTCCCTGGAGGGGTTGCGCGCGCGCCCGCCGGTGCGCCTCGGGCCGGCCGCCCGGACGTCGCTCGGGCGCGACGCCTATCTCGCGGCGGTCGAGGTCGTGCTCGAGCACATCCGGGCCGGCGACTGCTACCAGGTCAACCTGACCCGCACCCTCGAATGGCCCGTCGAGGGAGATCCGGTCGCGATGTTCACTGCCCTCGCCGCACGGCGACCCGCACCCCACGCCCAGTTCCTGCGCCTCCCGTGCGCGGCGGGCACGGTGTCGGTAGTCGGAGCGTCGCCGGAGCGCTTCCTCGCCTGGCACGGCCGGACCGTGGAGACGCGCCCGATCAAGGGAACCGCCGCACACCCCGGCGCGCTCGAGCACAGCGCAAAGGACCGGGCCGAGAACGTGATGATCGTCGACCTGGCCCGCAACGACCTCGGGCGGGTCTGCGCGCCCGGCACCATCGCGGTCCCCGAGCTGTGCGTGGTCGAGCGCCACCCCGGCCTCGCCCACCTGGTGAGCACCGTGCGCGGCGAACTGCGCCGAGGCGTCGGCCTCGGTGCCCTGCTC
>JBJSXO010000137.1:0-13000 GCA_046086425.1 Actinomycetota bacterium
GATTAGTTGAATCCAACGAGCGACCAACTTCGAGTGCCTCCTGGATTACATTAATGACATCAACCGGCGCTCTGGTCCCAGAGCTGCTTTCCATGTGGGAGATACTAAGCAGGTCTTTACATAGATCAGCGGATCTTTCAGCCGCGATTTTTATGGTCTTAACTAATTTATTGGTCATCTGCTTATCCGGCTCACCGAAGGGACCGTCTAAAAGCGAAGCTGATGAGATAATGCTGGATCCTCGACCACCAGCCAGAGGTGTTCGCCGCCTTCAACCGGGTGTACGGGACACTCTGGACCGACGGCGCGGTCGACGAAGCGGCCAAGGAGGTCGGGCGGCTGCGCAACGCCCGGGTCCTCGAGTGCGGCATATGAAGGAACCTCCGCTTCGCAGGTGCGAGGCCTGATCTCTCCGAGGACACCATCGCCCTGCTCGACGTGGGCGCCGACCGTCGTGCTCTCTCGGCGCGCCACGAGCTCGTGGTGCGGCTCACCGACGCGCTGCTCGCCGGCGGGCACCTCGACCCTGATCTGCGCAGCGCACTTCTCGACGAGTTCGGTGCCGAGGGCCTCGACGAGCTGCTCCTCACCGTCGCGTTGGCGTCGGGGTTCTCCAAGGCTGCCGTGGCGTGGGGCCCGCCACCCGAGATCCCGGTGATGGAGGTGCCCACGCCCACCCCCGGAGGTGACGTCAGCACCGTGCTCGACTGAGCGCGCACCGGGCGCGACCCTGCACCGCGGCCCCACGCGCGGTCGTCGGTCACACTCGCGATCCGCGCACCGTGTCGCCAGGCCGCGCGCGGGCGCGCGACCGTCGAGCGTGGTTGACAGCCGGGTCGGATCCGGGGAGGGTCGCCGCATGCGCACGACCGACCGTCTCGCCCGGGCCTCCCTGATCGGCGTCGTCGCGCTCGCGCTGGCGGCCGTGGCCGCGCCGGGTGCGAGCGCGCGACCCGTGAAGCCGTCGACCACGACCACGACGTCCACGTCGACCACCACCACGTCGACCACGACCGTCCCGACGTACACGACCCGGACGCTCAGCGCACCGAGTCGGGTCGCGGTGTACCGCGGCACCAGCTGGGTGGCCACGTTCACGGTCGGGTCGCGCACCGTCACCCTCGCCGGCCCGGCGCGCACGTTCGCCGAGCCGGCCAACACCACCGCCACCGTCACCGGCACCACCTGGGTCCGGCTCCTGAGCGCACCGTTCACCGGCACCGTCGACCAGACCTGGCTCACCGCCCGCCTGTCCGACCTGTCCCCCGACGTCCTCGCCCTCACCATGCAGTACCTGGTGGGTGGCGCCCCGATCCTCGACGGCGCCGGCGTGCAGATCGCCGGCGACGCCGCCTACGGCCCGCTCCAGGCCGACGGCACCCGGGCCGAGGGGTCCGACTTCAACGACTATCTCGGGGTCGCGTGGACCTACCCCTCCGGCACCGTGGACGCCCCGGAGGCCGACCAGTTCCGCGCGCTCGACTGTTCAGGGTTCATGCGGATGGTCCTCGGCTACCGCAGCGGGGTGCCGCTGAGCCTCTCGTCCAGCGGCGGCACCACCCTCCCGCGCCGGTCCTTCGAGCAGGAGGCCGCCGGACCCGGCATCACGGTGATCGCCAACACTGGTGTCGTGCCGGCGTCGCTCGGCGCGCTCGCCCCCGGGGACCTCGTCTTCTTCGACGCCAGCACCGACGACGGCACCCAGATCGACCACGTGGGCATGTACCTGGGGGTCGACGACGGCGGCCACCCCCGCTTCGTCTCGAGCCGCAAGACCGCCAACGGGCCGACCCTCGGGGACCTCGGTGGCCGCTCCACCCTCGACGGTACCGGTCTCTACGCCCTGGCCTTCCGCAGCGCCCGTCGCGTCTGACCGTCCCGGGCTACTCGCCGGCGTCGGGGACGAGCGCGAGCTGGCGGGACTGCGCGACGAGGGTGCCGGTGCGGTCCCAGACCTCGGCGTCGACCTCGAGCAGCCCGCCACTCACGAAGCGGGTGACGAACCCGCAGGCCAGCCAGCCGTCGGCAGGCCGGGCCCGGACGTGCGCGGTGAGCTCGACCGTGGGGGTCCACGAGACGGGCAGCCGGGCGTTGAACGTCGTCGGTGGGAACCCGTCGACCGCGCACAGCAGCGCGATCGGGTCGGCCGGCTCGTCGCGGAGGCGGAACCAGCCCCGGACGCGCGGGTGCCCGCTCGGGGTGCCGTCCCGGAAGCCGGCGTCGTCGGGGTGCAGGCGGACGTCCACGCAGTCGTAGAACGGGGGTGCCTCCGGAGTGTGGAGCGCGACGCAGTCCTCGGGTGGGGGGAGCGCAGGCGGGCCGCCGACGACGAGGAGCGCGAGCGGCTCCGCAGTGAGGGTGCCGCAGGTGCCGACCACGGTGAGCACCGGTCGGTCGTCGGCGGTGACCGTGGCCGTCGCGGTCGCGAAGCGCCGCCCCGACTTCAGCACCGTGGTGTCGATCGTGACCGGGCCGGGCCGGGCCGGGGTGAGGTAGTGCGCGGTCATGGTGACGGGGTCGGCGCGCCCGGTGGCGACGAGCAGGGCCCGCCCGGCGATGGCGAGCAGCACACCGCCGTTGGTGTTGCCGGCGATGTCCCAGCCGTCGGGGACGACGGCCGCGTAGCGGCCGGGCGTTCCCGCGTCGGGCGTGATCGCGGTGGCGAGGGCGAAGCTCGCGCGCACGGCGCGGAACCTACTCGGCCCGGTCGGCTCCTGCGGCGGCTTCGGCGGTTCGCCGAAGAGGCGGATGACGGCTGAGCCCAGGCCCTGGACGAGCCCCGAGTCCGGATGCGGATCCGGCGTCGGCAGTGAGTGCGGTCGTCACCCGGCGATGCAGGACTCGACGAACGCAGTCGTCGGCGGGGTGATGATCGTCTCGTCCGGCGCACCGAGCCGGCTGTTGATCAGATCGTGGGTGTACGGGTTGGCCACCACGAGCTCGGCCGAGCCGCCGGAGCGGTTCACGAGATCGACGAAGGCCTGCGCCCCGGCCACGCGGCGTGGCGCACCCCGGGTGCCTACCAGGAAGCGAGCGGCGGGTGCGCCCTTGCGCTCGACCTGCACGGTCGGTGATGCCGCGGCGAGTGTGGCCGGGTCGGTGCCGAACGCGTTGGTGATCAGGGCGCGGGCGGGAACGGTGGCGAAGTCGAACGCGCCGTCGAGGGCCACGACGCAGGCCAGGTCGTCGGGGTCGGCGCCCGCCCGGGTGAGCAACGACGGGTCGGTCCCGACGATGGCGACGAGGTGGGCGCCCGCGGAGTGGCCGAGCAGCGTGGTGGTGGAGGGATCGAGGCCCACCGACGGGCCCCTGCGCTGCACCCAGGCCAGGGCATCGGCGACATCGTCGCCGTGGTCGGGCCAGCGGACGTCGGTGCCCGGGGTCGACAGGCGGTAGTTCACCGCGACCAGCGCTGCGCCGAGCGACGCGGCCCAGGTCGCCTTCTGCTCGACGGTTCCGATGGCCTTGTCGCCCCCGCGCCACCCGCCGCCGTGCACCCACATCACCACCGGTGCCGGCCCGCAGCCCGCGGGCAGGTAGACGTCGAGGCTCGTCAGGCCCGGTGCGACGCCGGGCCGTCGGGCGTAGCGATAGGTCGTGGGCCCGGTGGCCTCCTGTCGGCACCGTGGCGCCATGGACGTGGACGCGCGCGACGCCCCCGACGCGCGCGACGGATCCGACGTGCTTGCCCATCCGGTGATGGCGAGCGCAGCGACGACGAGCGTCGACCCGAGACGGAGGAGCCTCACGACCACAGTGTTCCTCCTAATCGCGACGCCGCCCGGTCACCCTCGACGACCTCGACGACGAGCAGTCCCCCGGCGGCGGTGCCCGCAGGGGCCGCCGCCGAGATCACCCCACGCTTCACCGGATAGCCCGCGCTGGATGCGCGGGCCGAATCAGCCCGTCACTCGTACCACCAGATCCACAGGCCGTGGGGATGTGTGTGCGCGAGCACGCGCGCGGATGTCTCGGCACCGCGCGCGTACTGGATCAGACCGAGCACCGACGCGGAGGCGCCGTCGACATCGGGTGGGCCGATTCGCGGGAGGGCCTCGACCACGCCGGGTGCCTCGGCGCTCACCCACCACACCGGTCGGTCGACGCTTGCCGCCGCGAGGGCGCGTCCGAACGCGTGCCGCTGGGCCGGAGTGAGGTAGGCCGCCACCCATGTGGTGGTGACGACGACCGGCCCCGCGACCTCCGCGAGCAGGTCCGGGAGGTCGTCGACCGCGTCGCCGGTCCGGAGCTCGGCGGGATGCTGCGTGGCCAGCGTGAGGGCCGCCCGGGTGCGTTCAGTGCGTCCGGTGTCGGGCCAGGTGCAGGCCAGCAGCCATCGGAAGTCGTCGGGGTCGGTGGGGTCGAGCGGGTTGGCGTCGAGGCCGATGCGCCGGGCGATCGGGGTGGACGCGATCGGCGGGCTCCCGTGCAGGACGGCGCACGCGACGTGCACCGGGCTGTCGACGGGACCGAGCGCGCCGTGCTCGCCAAAGTCGATCCGACAGTGCTCGAGGCCCAGGGTGAGGCCTGCGCTGGTGCCGACGTCGACGAGCGTCAGTGCCTCATGCGCGTCGATGCTGGCCAGTGCCGGGGCGAGGATCGCAACCCTCCCGATCTCGTTGGTCTGGGTGCGCCGTGCGGTGAGCACGGGGCGCAGCGCTTCGCGTGAGCGAAGCACGGCGTCCACGAACACCGACCCGACGGTCGCGGTGTCACTGCGCTCGAAGCACGCAGCGAGGTCCGGCTCCTCGCCGCGCAGCACGCGGTCGTGCACTCCCGCGAGCAGCAGATTGGGCTGGAGCGCGTGGGCGGGGAGGGTCAGCAGGAACTCGAGCACTGGGTGTGACGCGGCGACCGCGTCGGTGATGCGCTCGTAGAGCGGCGAGTACCCGCGGCACTCGTTCGCGCCGAAGCTCCGCCACACCTCCGCGAGCTGGCGGGTCGGATCGGCGCCGTCGGAGTCGGAGCGGCGGTCGATGAGCACCATGGCGCACAGGCCTGCGGCGCAGATCGCGCCCACCACGCCGAAGGCCCAGACGAAGCCCGCCTCGAACGCCCGGTGCGCAGAGGCGAGGAGTGCGCGCCCCTTGGGGCCACCGACGCGCAGGGCCTCCGCCGCCGTGTTGTGGAACGAGTTCACCATCGACTCGGTGAGCGGTACCCCGAGACGTGCGGCCGCGCGCTCGATGTGGGAGGAGAACACGACCGAGAACACCGTGCCGGACACCGCGACGCCGAACACGGCGCCGAGGAACCGGGAGAGCATCGACAGGCTCGATCCTTCGCCGGCCTTCTCTTCGGGGAGGCTGTTGACGATGGTGGTCGACGAGGGCGTGATCATCAAGGCGATCGACACGCCGGCCACCGCGAACCCGACCGCCGCCAGTGGGGTCCCGCCCCAGGTCGGGGCGATCGCGAACAGCACGGCGCCGACCACTGCGAAGACGAGGCCGAGCAGCATCAGGCGGTTCGGGTGGACGCGGATGATCAGCCGGGGAACCAGGTTCGACATCAGCCCGAAGGGAACGGCGAACGCGAGCAACGCGACGCCGGTTGCGATGACCGACACCCCTTGGACCGACTGCAACCAGGTCGGCACGAGGAACAACATCGCGGTCATGGAGACGTAGCCGACGAGGAGCACGAACGCGCCCACGGCGACGGCCGGGATGCGCAGGATGCGGAGATCGAACATCGGGTCCGCGAATCGCAGTTCCCAGCGCACGAAGCCCGCGAGGAACGCAACCCCCGCAACGAGCGAACCGACGATGACGGGTGAGCCCCAGCCGCGAGCCGGTCCCTCGATGATGCCGAACATGAGCGTCCCCAGGCCCAGCACCGACAGCGCGGCGCCGAGGGGGTCCAGGCGGCGGGCACCGGGCCGGACGGACTCGGGCAGCACGACGATCCCGAGCGCGACGGCGATCGCGACGATGGGCACGTTGATCAAGAACACCGACTGCCACGAGAACGACTCGAGCAGCAGTCCGCCGATCAGGGGCCCGACGGCGATGCCGAGACCGCCGACGATCGCCCACATCGCGATCGCGCGGCTGCGCCGTTCCACCGGGAACAGCACGTAGATGATCGCCATCGTCGGGGTGAGCACGAAGGCCGCCCCCACTCCCATGACGGTGCGGGCGGCGATGAGCATCGTGACCGAACCGGCCAGCGCCGCGGCGAGGCTCCCGAGTCCGAACAGCGTGATCCCGATGAGCAGGATCCGCTTTCGTCCGAAGCGGTCGGCGAGCCCACCCCCGAGGAGGAGCAGGCCGGCAAGGGTCAGGTTGTACGCGTCGAGCACCCATTGGAGCGCGTTGGTGCCGATGCGGAGGTCGATGGCGATGGAGGGGAGCGCGAGGTTGACGACCGTGAGGTCGACGACGCTGATGAAGCAGCACAGCAGGACCACGGCGAAAGCCAGTCGCCGTCGCCGTTCGTCCCCGGGCGTGTCACCGGCGAGCGCCGGCGCGTCGGCGTGGTGCTCGAGGGCTGGCCGACCCCGACCATCGTGAGTGTGGAGTAAGTGGATCACGCCGCCCTCCCGATGATGCTCGTCATGGTGCTCGTCGTCCCCGGCGCACCCGGCCAGTGGGACCCGGCGGCGCGCCGCTGATGATCGCAGATCTTCCTGGGTCGGCGCCAACCTGGTTGACCGCTCCTGACCAACCCGGACATCATGCGGATCTCGTCGACGCGGGAGAGAGACGCACATGGCCGAGCTCACGACCTATTTGGTCTTCTCCAACCCCGTCGCCGGGACCGAAGACGAGTTCAACCGGTGGTACGACGAGGTGCACCTCCCCGAGGTGCTCGCCACGCCGGGGATACGGTCGGCGCAGCGCTTCCGGCTGCTCGAGACCGACATCACGCACAACTCGGTGATGCCGAAGCCCACCCACGGGTATCTGCTCATCTACGAGATCGACGGTGATGCCGACGCAGTGATGGCGAAGATCCAGGACGCCGCGATGTCGGGGGCCATGCAGATGAGCGACTCGCTCGATCTCGAGACGGTGGCGATGTCGTTCTGGCAGCCGCTCGGCGAGAAGGTCGTCAAGCCCGACGGGCACGTCTGACGATCGACCCGCAGGCTCGAACCGGACTCCGTCGAACGGGGTCAGCGGGGCCGTGACGCAAACGCCTGGCTGAGGTCGTCGGTGGCGAAGCCGGCCGGGGCGCGACCGTCGACTGCGTAGCGGTACAGCGCCGTCTTGTAGATGCCGGTCATCGCGCTCAGGACGACCGCCACCACGAGCAGCCACACCGCGGCGACGACTCCGAGCGGCACGGCGACCGCCCACGTCCCGGCGGCGACGGCAAGGCCGATGCAGACCAGGCCGGGGATGGAGGCCACCAGCCCGAGGAGCCCGAAGCCGAACTGCCCGGCGAGGTTCTCGCCCCAGGTCTGGCGCAGCAGCGCCCCGGAGCGCTTGAGTGCCGCCATCGGGCCGGCGCCCTCGAGGACCACGACGGGCACGGCGAGGAAGGTCACGGTTCGCCACGCCGCGCCGAACAGGCCGGCGAGGATCTGGCCGAGCGCATCGGCCCGTTCCTCGATCGCCTGGAGCACCAGGGAGACCGTGGTCTGGAGCACCGCCCAGCTGACGATGGCCGGGAGTTGGCGCGCGGCATCGCCGACTGCACTGCCGAAGCGGGTGTCACGGCCGTCGAGCCGGGCGTTGGCTCCGCAGACGAGCGCAGCCTGGAAGAACGTGACGACCATTCCCTCCACGAGGTACATGAGGACGATCAGCACCCAACCGATGGGAGCGAGACTGGTCTGGTTGCCGGCGTCGTCGATCCCGGTGAGCGCAATCAGGCCGCCGAAGACGACCAGCACGAGGAGCGCGCCTCCTGCGGTGACCACCGGGAACACCGCCAGCGTGTGGTCTCCACGGAGCACGTGCCACGAGAGCTTCCCGAGATGCCACGAACGCTGGATCCGGTTCATTGCCTCGTTGCCCCCCGACGCCGCTGACCCCCGAGCAGCGCATCCTTGCACGACACGACGGACGCCGCACCGACGCGCACCCGGGCCGACTCGTCGGTCCCGGCCTCGGGCGCAGACGAGCCCGGCGAGCAGAGTCGGTGACGACGGGGCCGAGGAAGTGCCAGCAGGTCTTCGGCGCCCCGCCGACTCGGGTGTTGGCCACCCATGACCTCCCCGGCCCGAGACCGCGACATTCGAGTTCGGGCGCGCTGCGGTGAGCGAGCACCGGGACGAGCACCGTCGGGCGCGTCGGTGAGTTGTGCGCGCGAAGACCAGAGCCGTTGCCCCTGGCGGCCTTCGGGCCTGGAAACCATCCTCGTTTCGGGGTCGGATCACACGATCTCGGGAACGTCGTCACACGGCTGATCGCTGCGGGTTCCGGGGCTTCTACGCTGTCGGAGGGCACAAGGCGGGTGACCCGGTGCGGACGTCGCCCCGATCTCCCTCGGGTCCGTGGCGTCAGGAGGCCGATGTGGCAACCGCGAACGACCCGTACGTGGACACCTTCATCTGGAGCGTGGCGGCGGCCGAGGCCCCCGAGCACGTGACCTCGGCGTGGATCGACGAGCAACTCGCGGGCGCGTACGCGCTCACCGGCGTGCGCGCCGGGCTTCTCGAGCAGGTCGCCGGCATCGTCGAGCGACGGTGGTGGCCGGCCGACGTCACCTTCGACCAAGCGGCTGCGCTTGCGGGGGCCCGGGCCATCGAGGCTGCGGGCGTCGACCTGGACGAGATCGACATGCTGATCTCCACCTCGGTCTCGAAGCACCACCTCGAGCCGTCGGTCGCGTGTGCGGTGCACCACCAGCTCGGGCTCGGCCCGTCGTGCATCAACTTCGACCTCGGCAACGCCTGCCTCGGGTTCATCAACGCGATGCACATCGCGGCCCAGGCCATCGACGGTGGCCGCGTCCGCAACGTGCTGATCGTCGACGGAGAGGGCTCCCGCCAGATCCAGGAAGTCACCATGGCGCGGCTGCAGCAGCCGACCGTTACCGCCGGCGACGTGTTCGACGAGTTCGCCACGCTGACCCTCGGCTCGGGCGCCGCCGCGATGGTCATGGGCGGACCGCGTGCAGGCGCGCACCGGTTCCTCGGCGGTACGTCGATGGCGGCGACCGAGCACCATGGGCTGTGCGTCGGCGACCTCTCCTACATGCGCACCGACACCGCTGCGCTCCTCGCCAGCGGGCTCTCGCTCGCGCAAGACGCGTACAAGGCGTCGCTCGCCGACGGCTGGGAGTGGGACACCTGCGACCGGTACGTGATGCATCAGGTGTCGTCGGTGCATACCGCCAAGCTGTGTGAGCTGCTCGATCTCGACACCGCGCGCGTCCCCCTGACGTTCCCGATGTTCGGCAACCTCGGCCCGGCCGCGGTGCCGTTTACGCTCGCAACGATCGCCGACGACATCACCCCCGGCGAGCGGGTCCTGCTGATGGGCATCGGCTCCGGGCTCAACACCGCGAGCACCGAGATCATCTGGTAGTCGATGGCTGACGACCTGCTGGTCCCGTCGGCGACCCAACTGACCGCCTGGGGGCTCGACCCGGCCTGGTCGACCACGGTGACGTTTCCCGGCGCCGACGGATCACCGGTCACCTGGCATGTCCTCGACACGGGGCCGGCACCCGCGGGGACCGTGGTGTGCGTGCACGGCAACCCCACCTGGGGCTACACCTGGCGACACGTCCTCGCGGCGCTGGCCGGCACCTGGCGGGTGATCGCCGTCGACCAGACCGGTATGGGCTACTCCGAGCGCGGTCGACCCCGCCGGCTGGCCGAGCGCATCGACGAGCTCGTCAGCTTCTGCACGACCCACGTGCCCGGCCCCGTCGTGCTCGTCGCACACGATTGGGGTGGACCCGTTGCGGTGGGCGCCGCCGGGCGCCTCGATGTCGACGCGCTGGTGCTCTGCAACACTGCGGTCGCGAAGCCCGACGCCGTACGCGTCCCTCCGCTTATCGCGGCCGCCCGGTCCGCACTCGACCTGACCTGTCGGCGCACGCCCGCGTTCGTCGCCGGGACGGCCCGCATGACCGCGCCCGAGCACCGGTCGGCGCTGCGCGCGCCCTACGCCGTCGCCGACCGGCGGGAGGCCGTGCGCGACTTCGTGGCCGACATCCCACTGGGGCCCGACGACCCGTCGTTCGTAGCGCTGGCCGGAGTGGCCGAGACGTTCGGCGCGCTCGGTTGCCCGTTGCTCCTGGTGTGGGGTGGGCGCGACCCGGTGTTCCACGACGGCTTCCTCGCCGATCTCCGGGCCCGGGCCCCCCGGGCCGCCGTGGAGCGGTATCCCGACTGCGGGCACCTGTCTCCGCTCGACCCCCGCACCGGCCCCGTGATCGCCGCCTGGCTCGCCCGGACGTTCCTGTCCGCTGATGCCGACACCGACGCCTCGACCGCCGTCCCGCCGGACCTCACCGCCGCGCCGACGTCGCCCCTCCTCGACGCGCTGGCCGCGGTGCGGGGCCTCGTGTACTCGGGGCCCGACGGGTTGCTGCGGGGCACCGATCTCGCGACACGGTCCGACGTCGCGGCGGCTGCGCTCGGCGCGGCGGGCCTGCGCGCCGGGGATCGGGTCGCGGTCCTCGTGCCACCGAGCGGGGACCTGCTGGTGACGGTCGCGGCGATCTGGAAGCGAGGCGCGGTCGCGGTGGTGGCCGACGCGTCCGGCGGACCCGCCGCGTTGCGACGCCTGCTGCGGGCGCAGTCGCCCCGGTTCGTGATCGGTACCGCCACCACGCTCACGGTCGCAAGGGTCGGGGCTTTCACGCCCCGGGCCCGGATGGCCGCGTTCACGCGCCTCCCGGGCGTCGTCGACCTCCGGAGCGGCCTCCCGGGTTCCGCCACCGCGCCGGCCGCCCCGCCCGTGACCGCCGACGCGGTCGCCGCGATCGTGCACACCTCGGGGGCGACCGGCCCGGCCAAGGCCGTGCGCTACACGCACGGCGCACTGGGCGCGCAGCTCGACGCGGTCCGCCAGATCGTGGGCGACGACGACCGGGCCTTCACGTCGTCGTTCGGACCGTTCATGCTGCTTGCGCCGCTGCTCGGCATGCCCTTCGTGCGAGTGCCGGTGCGAGGGGACGCGCCGTCGCGCTTCGGGTTCGACGAGCTCCTCGAGGCGACCGCCAACGGGCCGCTCGGCGCGGCGTGGCTGTCGCCCGCATCGGCGCGGCGCATCGTGGCGACCGCTGCGGGTCGCACCGTCCCGGCTGCCATGGTCATGCTCGCGGGCGCCCCGATCGGCCCCGACCTCGCGGCGGCGATGGCAGGGGTCACCGGTGGCGACGTGCGCGCGCCCTACGGCATGACCGAGTGCCTGCCCGTTACCGACGGCACCGACCCTGCGGCGGTCGGTCCCCACGGCGGCACCGCAACCGGCCGCCCGCTACGCAGCTGCACGGTCGAGGTGGTCGCCCTGCCCGGTGGTGAGGCCTCCGGTGCTGCGCCGGTCTGGGGCGAGCTCGTCGTGCACGCGCCGTGGATGTTCGACGGCTACGAGGGCGCCTGGGCGGTGAACGATGCGTCGGGGCTGATGATCGACAGCCGCCGCTTCCACCGCACCGGTGACGTCGGCTACGTCCACGATGGGATCGTGTTCCACCTCGGTCGGCTCGCCCACGTGCTCACCTTGGCTTCGGGTCCGGTTGCGAGCGTGGCGATCGAGGCGCCGGTGGCGCAGGTCGTCGGTGTACCCGTCGCGGCCGTGGGGATCGGCCCGGCCGGCGCCCAGGTGTGCGTCGTGGTGGCGGAGGCCGCCGACGCGCCCCGGTCGCTGCACCTCTGCGACGCTGCCCTCGCAGCGGCGGTACGGGCCGCGACGCCCGTCCCGGTCGCGGCCGTCCTCACGGGCCGCCTTCCCGTCGACCACCGGCACCACTCGAAGATCGACCGCGTGGCACTCGGCGCCTCGGCGACCCGCTTCCTGGCGGGACGATGAGGATCCTGGTCACCGGCGCGTCGAGCCTGATCGGTCGCGCAACGGTCGCACAGCTCCTCGTCCGCGGCGACGAGGTCACCGGCTTCCAACGAAGCCCGTCGGACACCGACGCGCGCGACGTGGCGGGTGACATCCGTGACCGTGACGCAGTACTCGCGGCGGTCGCCGGTCACGACGTGGTCGTACACCTCGCCGCGCTGGTGGCGCCCCGACCGGCGTTTGCCGACGCGCGCGCCGTGAACGTCGACGGCACCGCTCACGTGCTCGACGCCACGGAGGCTGCCGGCGCCCGGCTGGTGCACGTGTCGTCGCCGTCTGTCGCGTTCGCCGACCGACCGGTGATCGGAGCGGGCGCCGAGGCGCCGGTGTACTGCGGCCCCGATGCCTACACGCACACGAAGGCCCTGGCCGAGCAGCTCGTGACCGATCGCGGCCTCCCCGGCGTGGTCGTGATCCGGCCCCATCTGGTCTGGGGGCCGGGTGATACCCAACTGGTCGGTCGCATCGTCGATCGGGCCCGGGCGGGGCGCCTTGCGCTTCCCGACGGCGGGCGCGCGCTGATCGACACGACCTTCGTCGACGACGCAGCCGGTGCCCTGGTCGCCGCGGTCGACCGTACGGCCGACAGCCCCGAGGCGACCGGCAGGCCGTGGGTGGTCACCGGCAACGACCCCCGTCCGGTGGGCGAGCTGGTCGCCGGGATTCTTGCCGCGTACGGGGTCGGCACCCGACTCCGTACCGTCCCGGCCCCGGTGGCCGCCGTGGTCGGCTCGGTCGTGGGCCGCTGGTGGCGGGGCGACGAGCCCCCGTTGACCCGATTCGCGGCCCGTCAGCTCTCTGTGGCCCACACCTTCGACCAGCGCGACACCCAGCGGGTCCTGCGGTGGACGCCGGAGGTCGGGGTGGACGAAGGTCTCGCGCGCCTCAAGGTCGCGAGCGCGCATCCCGACCGTCGCACGCGACCCGGCCCACCCCGTCGTGAGGTGGGCCGGTCTTCTGACTGACGGTTGGGGTCTTCGCACGAAGACCCCCAGGTGGAGGTGCCGGGAGTCGAACCCGGG
>JBJSXO010000138.1:0-5268 GCA_046086425.1 Actinomycetota bacterium
GCCTCATCGAGCGTTGAACCGGGACGCTGCCGTGATCGATCTGCGCGCGCGCCACTCCGTCCGGGTGACGGTCCCGGTACCCGATCCCGCGCTGTTCACCCTCGACGCACTGGCCGCAGCGGCAACCGAGCTCCCGCCCGAGCAGGTGGAGCACCACCGCGCCGTGGGGCTGCCGATGCTGCTTCCCGACGGTGCGGTCGAGCGCGCCGCCATGCCGGTCGCCGACGTCATCCGCCGGATCGACGACGGGGACTCGTGGGTGATGCTGGTCGGCCTCGGAGCGCTCGAGCGCTACCGCGCCACGACGATGCAGATGACTGCACCGCTGCTGCTTGCCGCTCGCGCCGCCGGCGAGACTCCCGTCGCCGTGGACCTTGTCGCCTTCGTCGCCTCCGACGGTGCGCGAGTGCCGTTCCACTGCGACACCGGTCATCACCTGCTCCTCCAGCTCGAAGGCACCAAGACCGTGGCGGTCGGGTGGTACGACGACCCCGATGTGGAACACGCGATGCTCCTCGACTCGGTCGGGCGCGGCCGCGCGAACCCGAGTCGAGCACCCGACCGGGTCGACGAGGTGGTGCTCGCACCCGGGGAGGCGCTGGCTCTTCCGGCCTTCTGCTTTCACGGAGTGACCGAAAGCAAGGGGCGATCCGTGGCGCTCACCGCGTTGGTCCGCACCGACGTCACCCGGGCTACCGCCGACCGACTCGACGCCGAGAGCCGCGCCTCGGCGGCCTCCTGACCTCGGCAGCACCACGCCCGCAGCGCACGCGCGTGCGTCCGTGCCGGCGACCCCGCTGATACGCTCCGGCGCGAATACGCCGAACGGAGGAACCGTGTCACCCCACTCGTCGAACCAGCCAACGAACCAGCCGTACGTCGCCCCCGGCATCGAGCGCCGCACTGCCGTCGATCAGGCACTCATCGGAGGCAAGGGCTCGGACATCCCGCCCGGCCCGCGCACGCCTGCGTGACGGGGAGCGCGGCTTCCCCGACCGCCGTCAGACCGTGGTTGGCGCCGAGCGCCGCGCTGGCCGTCCTCGAGGCTGCACCGGGCGGCGTCGGACTCACCCATCGGCTGGACAGCGTGCCGGAGCTCGAGCTCGGTGCCCTCGTCGAGGTCGTCGATCGTGCCCCCACCCAGTGGGTGTGTGCCCGGCCGGTTCAGCACGACTTCCGGGAGGCCCGCAACGGTCTCGCCCTCCTGCCCGACCCCGTCGGCGTGCTGCGGGGTGAGGCCGACCACGCGGCCTACGTCTCCGTGGCGAACGCCGAGCATCTCGCGCCGTTCACGGATCTCGCCCGAGACCTCGAGCAGGAAGTCCGCGCCCTCGTCGGACGCCGTGAGGGCGGGCTCCTGCGGATCAACCTCGGCCTCTTCGTCGCGCCCCCGGGATCGGTGGTGCCTGCACATCCCGACGAGCACCACAACCTGCTCCTGCAGATCGCCGGCACCAAGACCGTCTCGGTCGAGACCAGCACCGACCGGCACGCCCATCTCGTTCGCGTGAACGCCTACTACGACCACCCCACGACCCCCACCGCGACGCTCCCCCGCGCTCGCGAGTGGGCGCTCGGCCCGGGCCAGGGGGTCTACATCGCTCCCGACGTCTTCCACTGGGTCCGGGTCAGCGGCGACGCGTGGTCCGTGGCGCTGTCGGTCGGGTTCGCCACGCCCCGGACCACGGCCGTCGTCGACGCCCGTCACTTCGATCGGGCGCTCCGGAGACGCGGGATTCCACTCCGCGGCGTCGCGTTTCCCGGTGGCCGTAGCACCCACGCGCGCGCACGCCTGGCCCGGTTGGGTCGGTCGCGGCGGAACCCCCGCTGACTCGCGTCCGAGACGACCGGGGTCGGATCCGTCCCCCACCTGGCGACCGGGCCCCGATACGCTCGGGCCACTCACGACGGAGGGGGATCCAGTGGTGAAGCGCACGGCGTGTCTGGTGCTCGTGGTCATGAGCACCGGTCTGGTGACCGCGTTGACGGCGGGGCCGGCCGGCGCGGCCGAGGCCGCGTTCTGCACCGACCCCGCGAACGTCTACACGGCCGGCGGGGCCGTCACGCTCCAGCAGAAGAACGCGGACTTCTCTCCGACCGAGATCTTCTCGTCGCTCCGAGCCATCAGTGACGGCGCACCGCCCGACGTGCGCAAGGCCATCGGCCAGATGCAGAAGTTCTGGAAGGAATCCCTGAAGCTCAAGAAGAACCCCAAGGCACTGAAGAAGCTGTTGCTGTCCGGCAAGTACACCGCGTCGTTCCAGACCTTCAACCAGTACGTTGCCGACTCCTGCCCGAACTTGCTCGCCCAGTTGAGCCAGGACTCGGGCTCGTCC
This sequence comes from Actinomycetota bacterium, assembly GCA_046086425.1. Lineage (GTDB taxonomy): Bacteria > Actinomycetota > Acidimicrobiia > IMCC26256 > PALSA-555 > CAIUKV01. Next base: position 2,337 of record JBJSXO010000138.1, read on the forward strand.
GGATCGGGCTCCTCGGGGAGCTCGTCGACGGACTCGTCGGGCTCCACCGACGGCGACTAGCCCGATCCCCCAGAGGTCAGCGGCGACCGGCGGCCGACGCGAACGGCCTCGCGCCCTCCTCGAGCCGCGTGCGGATCCCCGCCACGAGCCGATCCCTCGCCTGATGCGCCTCCGGGGTGTCGGGAACGGCCACAGTCACGGAGGCCCCCGCCTCGCTGCGGTTGACCCACAGCCCGACTTGCTCCGACACGCCGGCGTCGAGCATCGAGCAGCCCTCGTGCGCCAGCCAGCGGAGGACCGCGTCGCCCGGCGTCTGCCGGAACGCGTCCCAGAAGGACACCAGCGGCGCCGACCACGCGGCGGCCGGCGGTAGGCCGTCACTCCCGACGAGGTCGGCAACCGCCGCGGGTGGGATCCCGCTCAGTCGTCGCGCCGCCGAGTACGTCGCTTGGGCCAACGCCATCGTTTCCTCGAGCGTGCAGCCACCAACGGGGATGGCCACGGGAACGATCCCCGAGAACCAACCGAGGAACTCGAGGCCCCCGTGGTCGTCGGTGGTCGTCGTGGGAGCCACCGCGCGGAACGTCGTGGAGCCGGTGAGCTCGGTCCAGGCGAGCGCGATGATTCCCAGGACGCCTCCGATCAACCGGGCTCCGGCCGCGACGCACGCCTGCTCGAAGGCATCGATGGTGGCGACGTCGGTGAGCCAGTGCGTCGAGAGCGCTCCCGGCGTGGTCGCGGTGGCCGCTCCGACCGGGAGGGGGCCGATCGCCGCCGGATCCGCCGGTCGCAGGTACTCGATCCACGCGCGCACCTCCTCGGACTGCGGCGAGAGATCTTCGAGCCGCGCGCGCTGGCGCGCGCAGTAGTCGAGGTGGCTGGCACTCGGGGCCTCGACCGCTTGCGGCCGTCCCGCGGCGAGCGCGGCATAGGTGTCGTGGATGTCAGCGAAGACCGGTGCGACCAATGAGCCATCCGCAACCAGATGGTCGATGCACGCACAGAACGTGAACCGGTCTGCGTGTTGCACGACATGGAAGCCGAAGCAGTCCCACTCGAGTGGCCCGGGGGTCGCGAGCAGTGAGGTTCGCCACTCCTCCCACCCCATCTCGCCACTCGCCACCGGCTCGAAGCCGATCTCGGTCCGATCGACGAGCACTCGCCGCTCGATCCGGTCGTGGTCGAGCACGAACCGGCTGGCGTAGGTGTCGTGTCGGCGCACGTGGGCGTCGATGGCTCGGGTCATTGCGATGACGTCACACTGGCCCGGCTCTGTCCAGGCAACCGTCAGGAGCCGCGACATGGCGAGACCCTGCTCCTCGCACCGCAGGTAGGTCCGGATGTGGTCACGCTGCTGCACACTCGGCGGGACCGGGCTCGGTGTCGCTGCTCGTGCCGCCGCACGGGTGCCTGCCGTCGGCCGCCACGTCGTGACCACGCCGGGCGGACCGGACCACTCGTGGAGCGGCATCATGGGGGGCTGCGGCGTCATGGGTGGCATGCGGCTCCCGACCGGCCGCGGTGGCCGAGCGTGCGGTGGTCGGGGTGCCCACCCCGCGTCCCGTGCCCACCTTAGGCCCGCCGCACGGGGTGGGAGCACCGCGAACTACGGTCTCCGAGGTGGCGTTCCACGACATTCCCGTGGTGGCGATGGGCGACTGGACCGCCGAGGGAGCCGATCGAGCCGCGTTCGCGGAACGGTTGCGGGCGGCTTGCCACGAGATCGGCTTCTTCCGGGTGGTCGACCACGGGATCAGCGCCGAGTTCCTCGACGACTACTTCTCGGCCGTGCGGGCGTTCTTCGCCCTGCCGGAGGCGACCAAGGCGCAGATCGACAAGGTGCGCTCGCCGTGGTTCCGGGGCTGGGAGCGGGTGGGTGCCGAGCGCACCGACGCCCGGGTCGACCATCGCGAGCAGGTCGACGTGTGGACCGAGCTTCCCCCGCGCGCGCCCGGGGTCCAGCCTCCGTACCTGCAGCTCGAGGGGCCGAACCAGTGGCCCGACGACGCGTGGGTGCCCGGGTTCCGAGGACTCGTCGAGCGGTTCCAAGGCGAGATGGGAGCCCTGGCCGACCGTCTGATGGAGGCCATGTGCGTCTCGCTCGGGCTCCCGCCGGAGCACCTCGAGCAGCGATTCGGGACGCGCCGCATGTCGCTGGTGAAGCTGATCCACTATCCCCCCACGCCACCGGGCGAGGCCGGGGTCAACGCGCACCACGACGCAGGGTTTCTCACCCTGCTGTGGCAGCACGGCGTGAGCGGCCTCCAGATCCAGGACCAGCACGATGAGTGGATCGACGTCCCGGCCGACGACTCGTCGGTGATCGTCAATCTCGGCGAGATGCTCCAGGCGATGACCGGCAACTACTTCGTCGCGACTACGCACCGGGTGATCACCACCGAGGAGCGCTACTCGTCGGCGTACTTCCACGGTCCGGCGTTGACCACCTCCCTCGATCCCCTTCCCCTCGACCAGCGCTTCACCGCCACAGTGGCCGCGAGCCCTCACCACCGCAGCGCCGGATTCATGGCCCGCCGCGACGAGCTGCTCGATGGCGCGCGGGGAACCTCGTCGGCTGCCGCCGGGACCTACGGCGAGCAGCTCTGGAACTACTTCGTGCGCAGCTACCCGGATCTCGTCGCTCGCCACCACCCGCCGACCCCGGGAACGCCCCGGCCTAGCCTGGCCCCGTGACCCCCGATCCCCCGCCGACCCACGCGCAGAGTCGGCGCGTGCGGACCCTCCCCGGCTCGGGACGGGTCGTCCCGCCGATCGCCTACGGCTGCTGGCGCTTCGCCGGCGCGACCGTGGACGAGGCCCGGGCCCGGATCGAGGCGGCCCTCGACGCTGGGCTCACCCTCGTCGATACCGCCGACATCTACGGGTTCGGGGGCCCGGGGTTCGGCGCAGCGGAAGAGCTCCTCGGCGCAGT
>JBJSXO010000139.1:0-3057 GCA_046086425.1 Actinomycetota bacterium
GAGCACGGCGTCGGCGGCGGGGTCCGCAGGCATGAGGTGCGCGGCCATCGAGGCGAAGCACACCATCGCCGTGCCCGTGGTGACCAGCGGCGTGAGGGCCTCGACGAGCCGCGCCGTGCCCACCAGATCCACCTGCATGACCTGGCGCCAGTCGGCCATGGTCGGCGAGATGCCGGCGGCGTGGGCCACCCCGCCGAGGTCGCCGAGGTCGCGGACCTGGTCGGCCAGGGCACCGAGGGCGGCTACGTCGGTGACGTCCAGGGTCACCGGGACGACGGTGGCCGCCGTGGCCCGCAGCGTCGTCAGCGCGTCGCCGAGGGCGACCTCGTCGCGGTCGACGGCGACGAGGACGTCGGAGGTGGCGGCGAGGCGCTCGGCGCAGGCCCGGCCCATCCCCCGCCCCGCGCCGGTGGCGATGCTGACGATGCTCATGCCCGGCAGTCTCGCGCGCGGGTGACGCCGTCGACCGGCTCGACCGGCTCGACCGGCGTGATCCGCTCGGTCGGTACGCGCCGTGCGTCAGGGGTCACGCGGTGAAGGCCGTGCCTGCGACCTCGACTGTGGTGCCGATCAGCTCCTCGCGCGTCGCTGTGCCCGCCAGCGTGGGGTCGGGGCACGCGGCGACGCAGCGGTCGCCACTGGGTGTGTCCGCGATGACCGTCGTGCGCGTGGGCTCGAGGTCGTCGAAGAAGACCGTGTAGGCCACCACGGTGGCCGGTCCGGTGTAGCCCTCGGTCACGGTGCGCCGCAGTGTCGCCGCTGTGGCGGCCTCGGCGAGGTCGCCCACGAGGAGGGGTGCGGGGCCGGGCTCGGTCGAGTACACGGCGAGCCCCGGCTTGTTCATGAGGCCGCTCAGGGTCGTGACCAGCCCGGGCTCGCCGGGCGACCGGCGGACCCGCTCGACCATCGCCGCGGTGGTCTGGAGCACGAAGTTGTTCCACGGGCCGCCGGCGAAGGCCTCGCCGCCGGTGATGGTCGGGACCCCGGCGGTGGGCAGCCCGAGCGCCCGCTGCTGCACCCGGACCGCGGCGGGGAAGCAGCTGTAGACCTCCACCGGCCCGATGTCGCGCAGCGGGTAGCCGAGATGGGCTTCCGCAGCGCGCCCGAGGACCTCCATCGCGGGCCACCGGTGGATGTCGGCGCGCTGCGACACGGGCACCGAGAGGCTCGACTCGAGCGCGACGTGCGGGAACACGAGCCGTTCCCGATCGACGCCGAGGCGGATCGCGGTCTCGAGGCTGCACACGACGATGGCGGCCGCCTGGTCGACGTTCATCTGGGCGCAGTGCCACTTGTTGTACGGGAACGCCATCGGGCGGTTCCGCTCGGTGGGCGTGCGGAGGAACTCCGCGCTGCGCGGTGTCGGGAACGCCGCGTGCGGGTTGGTGGCGGCGACCGCACTGAACCCGGAGTAGAGCGCGTCGATCTCGTCGAGGTGCTGCGCGATGGTGCGACCCTCGGCGGCGCGCAGCGCGCTGTCGATGATGGCGAACGGTGCCATCGGCGACGTAATGCCCCCCTCGATCTCGAGCCGGGTGATGATCTCGCCCGTAGGGACCTGCAGGTCGTCGGGGACGACGCCGACCTGCGCGGTCTCGGACGCCTCGACCCCGGCGCGTCGGGCCACCGTGGTCCGGCGCATCGCCTCGCCGCCGACCACGAGGGCGACGTCGATCATCCCGGCGCGGATCGCAAGGTAGGCGTCGTCGAACAGCGTCTGCTGCGGGATCCCCACCTGGACCAGGCTCGTCCGGGCGCCGGGGGCGCCGATGCGGTCACCGAGGAGCCGTCCCGGGTCGGAGTACCCCCAGTTGCCGCCGGGAACTGCGACGCGCTGCACCGCGGGCAGGAGCCCGGGACTCCCGGCATCGTCGGCGGCCGCCCGCGTGGCCGCGAGCATGAGGTCGAGGGCCTCGAGCCCACCGCCGGGCTCGTCGACCGACTGGGTGGCCACGCCCACTCCGGCGATCACCGGGGTGCGCGGGTCGAGGTGAGGGAGCGCGGGGGTCGTCATCGGCGCGCACCGTAGCGGGACGGCCGGGATGAAATCAGGCCCGCGGGCGTTGGAGGACCCGTGCGCACCCGTTTCCGCCTCGTCGACGGCCTGAGCGCCCGGGTCGCCGGCGCCACCACCGGCCTGTTCTCCCACGGACCGCCCCCGCTCGCCGACACCCTCTCGTACCGGGGGGACCCGGGCCTGTTCGGGCCCGACTCCGTGACCTGGCCGGTCATCGGGGACCCGGCGGTGTTCGTGGGCGGCATTCGGGCCCTGCTCGTGCAGGCCGCCCACCCCGAGGTGGCGGCCGGGGTGGCCGACCACTCGCGGTACCGCAACGATCCGCTCGGGCGGCTCTCGCGGACCGCGGCCTACGTCACCGCCACCGCGTTCGGCGCGATGCCCGAGGTGGAGGAGGCCATTGCGTTGGTGCGCCGCCATCACCGCCCGGTGGTGGGGATCTCGCACCGGGGCGAGGCCTACGACGCCGACGCCCCCGATCTCGCCGCCTGGGTGCACAACTCCCTGGCCGAGTCGTTCCTCGCGGCGTACCGGGCGTACGGGATCCGGCCCCTCTCGGATGCCGACGCCGACCACTACGCGCGCGAGCAGGCGCGCCTCGGGGCGCTCCACGGCGCCCAGCCGCTCCCGACCACCGCTGCGGAGCTCTCGGCGTGGATCGAGGACCACCCGCGCCTCGCGCCGTCGCCGGGGCAGCGGGAGGCCATCGAGTTCCTGCGCCGGCCACCGCTGCCGTTCGGTGTGCGGGTCGCGTACGGGTTCCTCTTCCGTGCTGCCGTCGCCACGCTGCCGCTCCGCATCCGGGAGATCATCGGGGTCCGCGTGCGGCCCGGTGCCGTGGTGCTCGGCCGGATGACGAACCTGCTGCTGCGTCGCTTCCTCGGTGCCTCGCCGTCGTGGCGGGTCGCACTGGCCCGGATGGGCGCACCCGAGCCCGCCGGCGTGCCGTTCCGCCAGCCCCTCCCGCCCGGGGCGCGGGAGGGCACCGATCCCGCGCCCGCCGGCCCCCGTTAGGGTGCGGTCCATGTCGGATCGCAGGC
>JBJSXO010000140.1:0-2165 GCA_046086425.1 Actinomycetota bacterium
GCCACGACCAGCGGGTTCTTCGGCGCGTGGTGTGAGGACGAGTTCGTGCGCACCGCGTTCGCCGACGGGGTCCCCCTGATGGCCGGGCAGCTCGCCCCCAACGGGCGCGGCACCCGGGTGGACGGTGGGTACCGGGTCAGTGGTGCCTTCCAGTTCGGCAGCGGCATCGACCACGCGGGCTACGTCGGCATGGGCTTCCTCGTGACCGACGGCGAGGCCCCCGAGTACCGCATGGGCGTCGTCCCCAAGGCGTCGGTGTCGCTCGACGGCAACTGGGACGTGCTCGGTCTGCGCGCCACCGCCAGTTACGACTACGTGGCCGACGAGGTGTTCGTCCCGGAGTCGGCGTCCTTCGGCTACGCCGCGCCGGGCAGCCTGGCGCCCATCCACCGCCGGGGCGGTCCGGTGTTCGACCTGGGCGTACTCGTGCTGACGTGCATCGGTCACGCCGGGTGGGCGATCGGCATCACCCGCCGCGCCCTGGACGAGGTGCGTGATCTCGCACCGACCAAGCACCGGATGGGCTCGGCGACACGGCTGTCGGAGAGCGAGCGCTTCCTCCACGACTACGCGCGTCTCGAGCAGCGGGCCCTCGCCGCGGCCGGGCGGGTGCACACGCTGTTCCGGGGGGCCGAGGAGGCCGCCGAGGCCGGCGCAGCCGACGCCGCACTGAGCGCGGAGGTCCGCTCGGCCACCGCATTCGTCACCGAGGAGGCCGCCGAGATCGTCCGGGCCTGCTACCTGATGGCCGGCACGACGGGACTGCGCTCCGGCGCGCTCGAGCGTGCGTTCCGGGACATCCACGCGGGCACCCAACACGCCATGGTCAACCCTCAGCACCACGTGGCGTGGGCGCAGGCGCTGCTCGACCGCCCGTGATCGGTCGACACGCAGGTTCACACACGAGCCCGTTCCCGTCGGCGCGCGGCGCCGGCGCTGCGGTCTCCCGCTAGGCCACCGGGACCGGGAGCTCGAGGCGGTACAGCGCGGCGGCGTTGTCCTGCATGATCTTGCGGACCGTGTCGTCGTCGAGGTCCGCAACCGCCTCGGCGGCCCGGGGCAGGGGATCCGGGTACAGACACGTGGGGTGGGGATAGTCCGTCTCGAAGAGCACGTTGTCGGCTCCGAGCGCGTCGATGACCGGGGCAAGCGCGGCGTTCTCGAACCAGAAGCATCCGTACACCTGGCGGCGGAAGTACTCCGACGGCAGCATCGACAGCATGTCGACCACGTTCGGCGCGCTCTCGTGCAGCTGGTAGTCGAGCGACTCGAGGAAGAACGGAATCCAGCCGATTCCGCTCTCCACGGAGACGAACTTGACTGTCGGGAACCGCTCGAACACTCCGGAGAAGACCAGGTTTGCGAGTACCCGAGCGTTTGACAGGTACATCATCGCCGAGCCGATCGCAAGCTTGCGCTCGTCGTCTTGTGACGGCCACGACGACGTGCCGAACCAGGTCATCGAGGTCTCGCTCGCACCGATGTGGAAGTTCACCGGCATCCGGTGCTCGGCACACGCCGCCCAGAACGGGTCCCAGGCCCGCTCCCCGAGGTCCGGCAGACCCCGCAGGTGCGGGTCACTGCACAGGTTCACCCCCCGCAGGCCGTTCGCCGCAGCGCGACCCACCTCGGCGATCGATGCCTCGAGGTCCCACCACGGCATCAGGGCCATCGGCACCAGCCGGTCGGCCGACGCCTCCTGGATCTCCACCATCGCGTCGTTGTAGAGGGTGGCGCACAGGCGGCGAAGCTCCAGGTCTTCGATCTCTCCGAATTTCTGCGCACCGAACCCGGCGGTGTTCGGGTATAGGACCTGCGCGTACAGGCCCAGCTCGTCGAGGACGGCGAGGCGCGCGCTCATGTCGTACGACGCCTCGGCGATCTCGTCGGCGGCCCAGCTCATGAAGCCGTATCCCGGTCGCTTCTCGCCGTCACGGCGGATCACGCTGGAGCCCATGGCGCGACCGATCGGCTTCCCGTCGACCACCCACTGCAGGCCTCCGTCGGTCTCCACGACCCGGGGGACGCGCTCGGCGTAAGCCGCGGGCGCGTTGCGGGTCCACAGGTCCGGCGGCTCGGTGATGTGGGCGTCGACGTCCACGATGCGCAACTCGGAGAAGTTCATGGCGCCAGGTTACGCAACCCGCGACGCGAGCGTCGCGGCG
>JBJSXO010000141.1:0-5277 GCA_046086425.1 Actinomycetota bacterium
GGATCCGCGCCCCGGCCCGATCTGCGCCGTACGCTCCCGGTGTTGCTCATGTTGTCAGAATCAACGTGAGCCCACGGGAGTCAACCTCCGGACCCGATCCCCGGATCAATCGAAGAGGGCGTCAGCAGCGAGATGTGGCCCATGCTCAACGGTCGTCGCCCGGCCCGACCGCCGGGGTGGCACGCCGACCCGACCGGTCGGCACCAGTTCCGCGAGTGGGACGGCGCGCGCTGGACCGAGCACGTCTCCGATCGCGGGCGGGTCGGGGTCGACCCCATCCGCCCCGTGCGCGCCGACCGGCGGAGTCGCACACGCGCGGCACGGCGCCGGATGTACGTCCCGCACTGACCGGCCCCGGCGACTTGCGCGCCGGCTCCGGGCGATGCTCTGCTCGGCGGCCATGACGATTCCTCCGTCACTCCCGCGGGAGCGCCATGGCCTCCAGTTGCGGGCGCTCGTGCGGCGGATCGCCCGCGCGACCGTCGAGGTGGACTGGGCTCCCGTGTCGCTCGTGGCTGCGCTGCGCTGTGGGGTGTGCACCCTCGTGCTGCTCGTCTACGCCGTCGACCACGACAAGGTCGGGGTGTTGGTGCCGGCGGTGATCGGTGTGCTCTTCGTGTGCCTGGTCGACCCCCTGGGTCCCGAGCGCACCCGCATCCGGGTGATGGCGTGGTTCACGGTCTGGGCCGTGCTCGGCGCGTGGGCCGGGGGAGCGGTCTCGGAGTCGCCGGCCGCGTACCTCGTGGTCGGCGTCGTGGTCGCGGTCCTGGCCGGCTACGCAGGAGCCGCCGGGCCGGTCGGTCAGATCGTCGGCCTGCTGACGCTGGTCCTGTTCTCCGTGTTCGCCGGCACCCCGACCGCCATGGACGCCGCGGTGGCGGACGCGCTCGTCCTCGGAGCCGGCGCGGTCGGTGCCGCACTGGTGATCGCGCTTCCCGGCCTGCGGCGTCGGGCCCGCGGCCCGCGGACCGCGTTCGCGCAGCTGGCTCGGGGCCTCGCGCACGTGCGCGTCCTCGATCCGCTCTCGGTGGGGGCGGCGCTGCACGCGACTCGGGAGCGTCAGTTCGTCGAGCTCGTGGCCGCCGACCGGCCGGCTCCGCAGAACCGTGAGTGGTTCGCCGCGCTCGAGCGCGGGGCGCACCAGGCGCGCCTTGCGATGCTGGCCATGTCGGCCCGGGTGCCCGAAGACCCCGACGCGCGGGCCACCACGGTCGCGTTCTTGGATGCGACCCGGCGATGCTGGCGTGCCGCAGCGGCGACGATCACCTGGGCGCCCCGGCGTGCCGGCCTGGTCAAGGCCCGCGGTGATCTCGAGGCCGCCCGCCGCGGGCTCGAGGGGGCGGACGACCCGATGCGGGCCCGGTTGGCGGCCGAGATCGGCGCCGGCCTCGACACCGTCACCGACGCGCTGCTCGGCACCTGGCCCCGCCCGGCGCGCTCCGAGCGGGCGCCATCGGCGCCGGCCCGGCGCTGGCCTGCGACCCGACACGCCCTGGCGGCCCACCTGCGCGGGAACGACCCCTTCGCCCGGCACGCCGTGCGCCTGGGCGTGACGTTCGGCGCGGCCATCCTGCTCGCCTCGGTGCTGGACCTCTCCCATCCGTACTGGCTGCCCATGACGGTGGCCTGGATCGCCAAGCCGACGATGGGCGACACCGGGGTGCGCGTCGTCGCACGGGTCGCGGGGACCCTCGTGGGGGTGCTCGTGTCGGGATTGGTGGTGGGGGTGATCCACGCCGGCCCGTGGGTGCTCGTGGCGCTCAGCGCCGCGAGCGCAGTCCTGGCCATCGCCTTCGTCGTGGCCAACTACGCGGTGGCGGTGGTGGGGATCACCACCTTCGTCTTCTTCGTCTTCACCCTCGCCGGCGAGAACATGGAGTCCTCCTTGGCGTCGCGGATGCTCGCCACGGTGCTCGCGGGGGTCCTGGTGCTTGCCGGGGCGCTGGTGTGGCCGACCCGTGGCGGCGTGCGGGTCGCGGCGTCACTCGGTGACTACGCCGACGCGCTGGCCGACTACGCGAACGCCGCCCTCACCGACGGCGATGCCGACTCGCGCGAGGACCTTCATCAGACGGTGCTTACCACGCGCACCCAGGCGGTCGCCGATCTACACGCGGCCGAGTTCGAGGTGGGCCGTCCACGGGTGCACCCCGAGACCGCCGCCGGGATACTCGAGTCGTTACACGTCGCGACCTCCCAGTGTCTGGCGTGCGAGCTGGCGGGGGCCCAGCCCGAGGACCGCAGGGCCGCGCCCGACGTACGCGTCGAGCTGGTTGCGCTGCGTGAGCGACTCGTCACGATCGACGCCGGATCCGCAGCGCCTCGTGAGCACCCGCGGGCGCTCGATCATCCGGTGCACCGGTCGGTGCGCCGCGCCCATGAGGTCCTCGACGCCGACGACGTGCACCAGACCCGGTCCTGACGCGATCGAACGCGACGGTCAGATACGCATCGTCGGGGTGGGGGGTGTCGGGGTGGGGGTCAGTCGCCGAGGCCCACGATGCGGGCGACGAGCACGAGCAGCACGACCAGCGAGCAGACGGTCTGCAGCATCATCAGGACCTTCACCTTGCGCGACACCACGGTCTCCGAGGTGGGCCCGAAGGTGGCGTTGGTGTTGAAGGCGATGAACACGTAGTCGATCAGGTTGGGGGGCTCGGCCTCCCGGTCGGCGGGCACGGGGAAGTCGAAGGCACCGCCGGCGATGAGCTCGTCGGCGACCCAGTACCACCCGGTGAACACGGCCACGATCATCAGGTAGGCGGCGCCGACGTCCCACACGCCCCAGAGGTAGCTGTCGTCGCGCACGTGGGCGGTCACCACCAGGGCGAAGACGTTGGCGAGCAGGTGGATGGTCGCGAACACGAGGAACACCACGAAGATCTTCAGCACGGTCCGCTGCTCGTGGCGGATCCCGGCGATCAGGGCGGCGATCACGAGCACTACGAACCCGGCGGCCCCGATGTCCTCGGCGAGGCTCAGGGTCCGCTCCACGCCGGCGGAGAACACGGCCCCGTACTCGATCTGGAGCCCGGCGAACAGGTCCAGGACCACGATCATGGCCATGCCGAGGATGATCTCAGCCAGCCGCCACTCCCGTTTCGCCGGTGTCTCCACGCGGGCAACCTAGTCCGGTTCTGCGCACGGGCCTTCGACCCTGGCCACGGGGCGAGGCCCGGCCCCGGGCGCACCTTGGCCTGGCGGCACGACGATCGGCGAGAATGCCCCGACGAGCAGTCGACCGTCGAGCGACCGGGTCGCAGGGAGAGGGTGATCGTGGAGCCACGGGTGCGCTACCGCAGCCTCATGCACGACAGCGCTCGCTGGGACCGGTTCCGGCTGCGGGCCGGGGACGTCGTGGTGAGCACCCCGCCCAAGGCGGGCACGACCTGGACCCAGACGATCTGCCTGATGCTGGTGCACGACACCACCGAGCTCGGCGCGCCGGTGTCGGTGCTCTCGCCCTGGCTCGACCAGCAGGTCCTCGCGATCGACGACGTCGTCGCCGCGCTCGACGCCCAGCCCGGACGACGGGTGATCAAGACCCACACGCCACTGGACGGCCTGCCGGTGGTCGAGGCCGTCACCTACGTGTGTGTCGCCCGCGACCCCCACGACATGGCCTTGTCCATGGTCGACCACCAGTCGAACATCGACATGGAGCGGGTGCTCGCCCTGCGAGAGCAGGCCGTGGGCAACGACGACCTCGCGGACTTCGGCCCGGCCCCGGGCACATTGCCGGACCCCGCGGTGCGCCTGCGCGAATGGGTGCTCGACAACCCGCCGTACTCGCTGTCGTCGCTGCAGCGTTGCCTGCACCACTGGACGACCTTCTGGGACGTCGCCGACGACCCCCGGATCGGGCTGTTCCACTACATCGATCTCCGGGAGGACCGGGTCGCCGAGGTGGGGTGGCTCGCTGCGCTGCTCGGCCTCGCTCCCGACCGCGACCGTGACGTCGCGATCGCCGATGCGGTGGCGTTCGACCGGATGCGGGCCCGGCCCGCCGACTTCGCGCCCAACGCCGTGGTGCACATGTGGAAGGACGACGAGGCGTTCTTCCGGGCGGGACGCCGGGACAGCGCCGACGTCGCCTTCGACGCCGACCTGCGGGCGGCCTACGACGAGATCGTGGCCGCACAGTCGACGCCCGAGATGGCGGCGTGGGTCCACCACGGGCGACGCGCGCGGGGCTGAGCGCCCCGCAGCCGTCCCGCAGGGTGGCTCACGCACCGACGGCTCAGCAGCGGTAGACCGACTCCGCGTTCGTGGCGAAGAGCTTGGCCCGCGCGTCGGCGCCGAGATCGGCGGTGAGCCGGTCGAAGGTCGCGAAGAGCTCGTCAAAGGTCCCGTGGGTCGAGTCCACCGGGAAGTTGCTCGCGAAGAAGCACCGGTCCACGCCGAAGACCTCGAGCGCGTACTCGATCCACGGCCGGAACGCCTCGGCGTCGGTCGACCCGAGGGGCATCGCCAGCCCCGAGAGCTTGCAGTGCACGTGGTCGAGCGCGCCGAGCGCGGTGATCCCCGCCTCCCAGAGTGCGCGCTCGTCGGGGTCGCTCGAGCGGGGCCAGCCGGTGTGCTCGAGCACCACCGTGAGGTCGCCCCAGCCGGCCAGGGTGGCGGCGGCCGGGGCGAGCAGGTCGGGGTGCACCATCAGGTCGAAGACCAGGTTCCGCTCCACCAGCGCAGCGAGCACGTCGGGGTGGGGGACGCCACCAGGGTCGACGCCCATGGTCCGCACGCCCCGAAAACGTGACGACGCCATCTGGTCGTCGAGCAGGGCGATCGCCTCGGCCGGCGACTGGTCGGAGCGGATGCCCCCGATGATCGCCGCCGGGTCACCGGTGGCGGCACCCATCGCCTCGCGCTCGCGGGTCTCCTCGGCGATGAAGGTACCCGCGGCCGACACGTGGATGACCTTGTCGACCGGCCACGCCGCCGCCTCGGCCCGGTAGTCCTCGGGGAGGAAGCGGCGGCACATCCCCGAGATGTCGCCGATGTCGAGGGTCATGCCCCCCGACAGGTACGGGTACCAGTCGGTGCGGGCCGGGTCCCAGAAGTGCAGGTGGGCGTCGACGATCCGTTCGATCGGTGTGGTCATGGCGCCTCCTCGGCCTGCTGCGGGTCTCGGTGCTCGCCGGCGACGATCCGGCGCACGGCGGGGTCGATCCAGTCGGGGAGCTCGGGCCCGCCGTAGGTGACGGTGCCGCCGACGGTGGGGTGGCTGCGCAGGCCGAGCCAGGTCTCGGTGGCCACCAGCTCGGCGCCGGCGAGCGC
>JBJSXO010000142.1:0-7354 GCA_046086425.1 Actinomycetota bacterium
CCGCTGCGAGCACGACCAAGGCCTGACCGCCGGCAGCGCTGCGGGTGTCCACCACGCGCGCCACGCCGGCGAACCCCGCCGCCGCCACCCGGGCCGCCTCGTAGGTCGCGCTCATCGACTCGGCCATGGTGCACACCACGACCTCGTCGGCCTGCTCGAGCGCAGCGGAAATCGCGCCGGCGAACTCGCCCGGGGTCGGCGCGGAGGTGAGCACCGCGCGCTCGAGAAGCAGCGCGTCGACGGGCCGGGAGCCTTCTCGCTCGGGTCGGCCGTCGACGGTCATCCACATGGGCACGACGGCGATGCCCCACCGGTCGGCCACCTCGACGGGCAGGGCTGCGGCGCTGTCGGTCACCACGGCGACCCGTCCACGGGGCGCCACGGGCGGGCGGGCGGGCACCGAGGACCCGGGAGCGACGGCACCCATACGGCGCATCTTGCCCGACGGGGATTCTCCCACGAGATGACTCGGTCCACATCCGCAACATCACCGACTCCTGCGTGGAGCGCATTGGCGCCCACGAGTGCTCAGGGTCCACACTCGGGGGTCCCAGCCCCCCTGGACCCCCCTGGACCTCATGGATCACGTCTCTCCCCGCACGTTCAAGGCCACCCGCTGCACGCGCTGCGGGATCGTCATCGGTTTCGGCGACCGCTGTGACTGGTGCCAGCACCGGCCCACCGGTCACGTCGACGCGCCTGGCACCTACCAGGGCCGCCATCACAGCGAGTGGATCGGCACGGTGCGGGTCCTCGTCGACGAGGACGACGTCGATGCGCTCCGGACCCTGCTCCCCCGCCTTGCGGCCGCAGCCGCGAGCGAGGCCAACGCGACCGGCCAGCCCCGCAGCAGCTGGGTCGACGACCAGCTCGAGCAGCTCGAGCGACGGCAGTTCGGTGCGCCGAGCCGTTCGGATGCCCGCGGGACCGACGCCGCCTGAGCCACCCGGGGCGGTCCGGCGCACCCGATGCCTACGACCCGGTCTCTCTTCCCACCGCCCCGCCCGGGACGGTCGGGTCACGAGTAGCGGACGGGGCCCGTCGGTGCCGTCCCCGGCGCCGCCACCGAGGCGCGCAGGTCTGCGACGAGCGCATCGAGGACCGGTGCGTGCGCAGGCGAGAGCAGGCAGTGCAGGCCCGGTGGGTCCACGATCCGGTTGAGGTGCCAACCCCGGGCGTGCATCGCTGCGCCCACGGCGTCGGGGTCCACTACCGCCGAGGTGAACGCCATCACCGGCCCGATCGGGTCGCCCACCACCTCGAGCTCCGGAATGGACCCAAGGGCGGACCGGAACGCCCGGGTGGTCTGCTCGAGCCCGCGGGTCATCTCGAGGTAACCGGCGAGGCCGAGGTGGCGCAACACGGCCCAGGCCGTGGCGATGGGAGCCGCCGGGCGGGCACCGGCCACCCCCGGCGACCCGTAGAGGCCCGAGGGCCAGCGGTCGTAGAGGAAGACCTGGCGCGCGAACCAGTCGGCGTCGCGGTGCAAGACGACCGACGCACCCTTCGGTGCGTAGCCGTACTTGTGGATGTCGGCCGAGATCTCGGTGACACCACGGACACGGAAGTCCCACGGCGGCACCTCGATGCCCAGCCGCTCGAGGAAGGGCAGCACGAAGCCGCCGATGCACGCGTCGACGTGACACGCCGCGCCGTGATCGGCCGCCAGCGCGGCGAGGTCGGCAACCGGGTCCATGACGCCGTACGGATAGCTGAAGGCCGAGGCCACGACGACCGCAGTTTCGTCGTCGATGAGCGCGGCTGCGGCGTCGACGTCGGCCCGGTAGGACGCGTCGAGCGGGACGGGAACGACGTCCATGTCGAAGTAGTGCGCAGCCTTGGCGTACGCAGGATGCGCCGAGACCGGGGTGAGGATCCGCGGTCGCTCGATACCACGCTCACGCGCGCGGGCACGGTTCACGAGCATCGACATCAGGATCGACTCGGTCCCGCCCGAGGTCATGGTGCCGCCGCCCGCGCTCGGGGCGTGCACCAGCGCGCCCGTCATCGCGACCACATCCGCCTCGAGCGTGGCGATCTCGGGAAACTTGAACGGGTTGAGCGCGTTGTGGAACAGGTAGCGACGGTTCACCGCGGCGATGAGCTCCTCGAGCTCGTGGTCGCCGGTCGGATAGACGAGACCGAAGAGGCGGCCGTCGTGGACGTCGGGGTCACGAGCCAGGCGCGCGTCGAGGTCCTCGAGGATGTGGTCGACGGGGACCCCCGCCGCCGGGAAGGTGGTGTCGGTCATTCGAACTGGGCCCCCATCTGGCGGAGAAGGTCGATCATCGTGTCCGGCGCGTCGGGCGCGAGGTCCCCGGGGACGACACGCACGTGGTGCAACGACCCGGTGAAGGGGAACGGGCCGAAGCGCTCGTAGATGGCCCATGAGACCGGCGACCGCCGATCGATGCCCACGTCGATGCCCTCGAACGGGGCCATTCCGAAGAGCATCGGCACTCCGGCGAGCCGACCCGTCACGACACCGTCGACCGAGAGGGCTACATCCCAGACGGTCTTTCCCGGCGCGGTCGTCACGAGCTCGACCCGGTGGGGACCCGGGGCGAGCGGACCGCCGTCCAGCTCGCGCATCGTCCCCCGGCCGTCGTTGTGCACGAACCACACGCGGTCGTCGAGCACGTAGACGCCGTACCCCGCACCCTGGTCGCCGTGCGCGACCAGGTAGCCCTGGTCACCGGGCGCGACGTCGAGGGCCACCTCGACCGTGAACCCCCGGTACCAGATCAGCTGGACCGATCGCCACCGCTCGAGGGTCGGCGTGCCGGGCTGGATCGTCACCGGGGCGCGGAACACGTCGCTGCGCGGCGGGCGCGTCAGGTACTTGATGAACGACCCTTCGTCGAGGGGGTACACCTGGCCCGCCCGGGCCGCCTGCTCCCACGCGTCGGCGAGCTCGCGCACCTTCTCGGGCCGGCTGCGCGCAGGTCGTGGAGCTCGTTGGGGTCCTCGGTGAGATCGTAGAGCTCCCACTCGTCGTCGGTGAACGACGTCATGGGCTGGTGCAGCGTCACCACCTCCCAGCCGTCCCGGTAGAAGCCCCGGTGCCCGTTCATCTCGTAGAGCTGCTCGGTGTGCCCCGTCGGCGCCGTGGCGTCGTCCAGCACGGCCCGCAGGCTCGTTCCCGACAGTGGGCGCAAGCGGTGACCGTTGCGATCAGCCGGGCGCTCGACGCCGACCAGGTCGAGGATGGTGGGCAGCAGATCGGTGACGTGGGCGTACTGCGTGCGCAACTCGTCGGCACGGTGTGCCCATTGCGCCGGCCACGCGCAGACGAACGGCACCGTGTGCCCGCCGGCGTGGGTGTTGATCTTGTAGAGGCGCCAGGGCGTGTTGCCGGCCATTGCCCAACCCCGCGGATAGTGGGGCGTCGTCTGCGGGCCACCGATGAGATCGAGCCGCGCGTGATCGGCCTCGATGTCATCACCCGCGAGGAGATGCACGTAGTACGCACTGGTACCGACGAGCTCGCCCTCCCGAGACGCCCCGTTGTCAGAGGTGAAGATGACGATGGTGTTGTCGCGTTCACCCATCGCCTCGAGCGCGTCGAGGAGGCGGCCGAGGTTCTGGTCGACGTTGTCGACCATCCCGGCGAACACCTCCATGTGGCGCGCGAAGATCTCGCGCTCGGTGGCAGAGAGGTCGGCCCACGCTTGGACCTCGTGGTCGGCCTCGGCGTTGCGCGGCGGCAGGGGCAGGTCGGGCGGGATGAGTCCGAGCTCCTGCTGTCGGCGCCAGCGCTGCTCGCGCAGCACGTCCCAGCCCGCGTCGTACCGGCCCCGGTACTTCTCGATGTCCTCGGGCTTGGCGTGCAGTGGCGCGTGGACCGCCCCGTGCGCGAAGTAGAGGAAGAAGGGCTTCTCGGGGTTCGACGCCTTGCGCTCGCGGATCATCGAGATCGCGTGATCGGTGAGGTCGTCGGTGAAGTAGTAGCCGTCGGGATAGCGATCCACGGCGACGAGGTGGTTGTCCTCGACGATGCGGTGGGGGTGGTGCAGATTGGTGAAGGCGTCGAGGATGCCGTAGAAGCGGTCGAAGCCCCGCTGACAGGGCCACGAGTGCTGCGGCCCCGACGCCGAGCAGTCCGAGTCCTTGGCCAGGTGCCACTTGCCGACCATGAGCGTGGAGTACCCCGCGTCACGCAGCAGCTCCGCGACGGTGGCCACGTCCGGCCCGAGCTCCATTGCGTAGCCCGGGAACCCGGCGTCGACGTGGGCCACCGTCCCGAAGCCGGCCTGGTGCGGGTCGCACCCGGTGAGCAGGGCGGCCCGGGTCGGTGAGCACATGGGCGCTGCGTGGAAGTTGGTGAACCGGAGGCCTCCGGCAGCGAGGGCGTCGACGTGGGGGGTGTCGATCTCGCCTCCGAAGCACCCCAGGTCGCTGTAACCGAGGTCGTCGACGAGCACCACCACGATGTTCGGGGCACCCGGCGGCGGGGTGGGCCGAGCCGGCCACCAGCCCTCAGACCCGGCGAAGGTACGACCGATCCGGCCGCCGAACCCCGTCGGTGCCGACCCCGCGGACCCCGTGGGCCCGAGCTCGGGCTCCCCCGTCACCATCAGGATCTCCCCGTTCGTCGGGCGCGCACCCTAGTGCCGATCCCCGTCGGACGGTTCCTGCACCCTGCGCTCGGCCTGCGCCGCCTCGAGCAACGCGCGGGCACGGGCCCGCTCGACCTTGCCCGTGACTCCCATGGGGTAGGTCGCCTCGTCGACGAGGCACCACACCGTCGGCACCTTGTAGGAGCTGAGCTGCTCCCGCACGCGCGCGGCGAGCGACTCCGCCGTCGCGTCGGATCCCGGTCGCAGGGCGACGAGCGCGCCGATTTCCTGGTCGCGTACGGGATGGTCCAGCGCAAGGACGACCACGTGCATGACGCCCGGAATCTCCTCGATCACCCGCTCCACCTCCGCAGGCGCGACGTTGAACCCGGCGGTCTTGATCATGTCGCCGCCCCGACCGTGGAAGAACAGCCGGCCGTCGTGCCACGAGCAGAGATCGCCGGTGCGGTACCAGCCGTCAGGCAAGAAGGTGTCCTGGCGCTCACGCTTGTGGAACCCGAGCATCAGACCCTCGCCGCGCACGAGGAGCTCGCCGATCTCGTAGTCGGGCAGGGGCTCGAGCGTCTCGCGGTCGACGATGCGGTGCTCCATGCTCTCCACCGGCGGGCCGAACGAACCGCGCAGGTGCTCCGGGAGAATGGCGTCGGCGTCGAAGGAGAAGGTGTGCGGTCCGCACGTCTCGGTCATGCCCAGGCTCTGCTCGCGCTGGTCGATCGCCACGCCGGCGAACTCCGGGCCCCGGAGCTGCGACGGGCCGGCGCGCAGGCCGGTGATGACCCGATCGGGCCACGACGGGTGGGTCACCAGGCTCTCGGCGGCCTTCGGCCAGCAGTAGACGTGGGTGACCCGCTCCTGCTCGAGCAGGTCCAGCGTGCGACCGGCATCGAACCGGGCGTCGGTGACCATGGGCATGCCGGACGCAGCACACGACAGGAGCGAGAAGCAGACACCACCGACCCAGAACAGCGGCATCGGCGTGTAGAGGACGGAGTCGGCAGTGAGCCACCGGCGCGCCGCGAGCTTCTCGGCCTGGCGCAGGATGGCGCCCTGGGAGTGCATCACCGCCTTCGGCTCGGCCGTCGTGCCCGAGGTGTACGTCGTGAGGATCGGGTCGGACGGGAACACCTGGGCCTCGACGGCGCCGAGGATCTCGGGGCGCACCGTCGGCGCGCGCTCGGGGTCGCGCGCCCAGGCCGGACGACCGTCACCCAGCCACCACGCGTCACGGAGATAGGGGTGCGACACCGCGAGGATCGGATCGGGTGCGCGGTGGGCGCCGAGACCCGCAACGGTGGCCACGAGGAGATCGGCGATCGGGACCCCGCCCGCCTGTGCGCCGGTGACCACCGCGTGGGCGTCGGAGTGACCCAGGGCGTACGCGAGCTCGGCGGCCGTGGCGAAGGGGTTCAGGAGGACTGCGTGCGCGCCGACCCGCGCGAGGGCGAGGAAGGTCACGACCCAGTCGCTGCCGTTGGCCAGCACCATCGCGACCCGGGTGTTCTTGCCCACCCCCGCTGCGAGCAGGCACCGGGCGAGCACCGCCGACCGCTCGTCCGCCACCCGGTAGGAGAGCCGCTCGTCCGGTGTGATCAGCAGCGGGCGCTCGCCCCACGCCGCGAAGGTCCGCACGAGCTGGGGAACCGTCACCGCGCCCACCTCAGATCACCCCGCGGGTCCGGAGGCCGTCGATCGCCCCGGTGTCGAGGCCGAGCCAGTCGCGGTACACCTCGTCGGTGTGGGCGCCCAGCGCCGGACCCGCCCAGCGGATCTCGGCCGGGGTGGCCGAGAGCCGGGCCAGCGGTGCGACCATGCGCACGGGGCCGAGGTCGGGATGGTCGACGGTCACGATGTCGGCGCGCGCCTGCACGTGCGGGTCGGTCACGATGTCCGCGACGGTGTTGACCGGGGCGACCGGGATCCGGGCCGCGAGGAAGGTCTCCACCACGTCGTCACGATCGTGGCGCGCGATCCACTCCGCAACCCGCGCGTCGAGCTCGTCGGCATGGCGTACCCGATCGCTCACCCTGGCGTACTTCGCCCGGTCGGCCTCGCCGTCGAGGCCGAGGACGGGCAAGAGCCGACCCACCTGGTTGTCCGTCGTACCGGAGACGACCAACCATGCGTCGTCGCGGGTTCGGTAGACGTTGCGCGGCACACCGTTGGCCACCCGGCTCCCGGTACGCCGGGGCGGTGGGTCACCGTCGGCGTACCCTGCGATCGAACCCGCGAGCAGCGCCAGCACCGGCTCGAACATGCTGACGTCGACCTTCTGCCCACGACCGCCGCGTGCGTCACGGTGGTAGCACGCGGCGAGCGTGCCGACGACGCCGGCGATCGCGGTAAGGGTGTCACCGAGCGGGATGGACGGCAGCATCGGCGGACCGTCGGGCTCGCCGGTGAGGTTCGTCAACCCACCGAAGGCCTCGGCGAGCGACCCGTTTCCGTCACGCCCTGCGTACGGACCGGTGGAGCCGTAGCAGCTCACGCTCACGATGATCGCGTTCGGGTTCACGGCGAGGAGCTCGTCGGGCGTGGCGCCCCAGGCCTCCAGGGTCGCGGCCGGGAGGTTCTCGACGACCACGTCGGCCGTAGCGACCAACCGGTGGAGCAGCTCACGGCCCTCCGGTGTCGACGGGTCGCAGGTCACCGTGCGCTTGTTGCGCGACACCAGCGCCCACGTGAGCGAGGTTCCTGCGCGCTGCGCGCCCATGCCCCGCATCGGGTCGCCACCGGGCTTGCCGTCACGCGGCGGCGGCTCGAGCTTCACGACGTCG
>JBJSXO010000143.1:0-7195 GCA_046086425.1 Actinomycetota bacterium
CATCGTCGGCTCCCCCACGGCGTCGACGAGGACCTGCACCCCGACGGGCAGCCCGGTGCGCCCGGTGCCGAAGGGCACGCTCGCCGCCGCGTGGCCGGCCAGGTTGGTGGGGATCGTGCAGATGTCGGAGAGGTACATCGCCAGCGGATCGTTCGCCTTGGCCCCGAGCGGGAACGCCTCGGTCGGAGCCGTCGGGGCGAGGAGCGCGTCGAAGCGCTCGTAGGCCCGGGCGAAGTCGCGGATGATGAGCGTACGCACCCGCTGCGCCTTCCCGTAGTACGCGTCGTAGTAGCCGGCCGACAGCGCGTAGGTGCCGAGCATGATCCGCCGCTTGACCTCGGCGCCGAAGCCGGCGTCACGGGTGCGCGCGTTCATCGCCCCGACGTCGTCGCCGTCGACCCGCAAGCCGTACCGCACTCCGTCGAAGCGGGCGAGGTTGGAGGAGGCTTCGGCCGGCGCGATCAGGTAGTAGGCCGACAGCCCGTACACCACGCTGGGAACCGAGACCCGCTCGACCGTCGCTCCGGCGTCGGCGAGGGATGCCGCCGCGCGCAGCACGGCGTCCCGGACCTCGGTCTCCACCCCGTCGGCGTCCACGAGCTCGTCGATCACGCCGATGCGCAGGCCGGCGACGCCGTCGTGCAGCACCTCGCCGACCGGCGCGGGCGCCTCGGGCGAGCAGGTCGAGTCGAGGGGGTCGGGGCCTGCGATCACGTCGAGCAGCAACGCGGCGTCGGCCACGGTGCTCGCGAACGGGCCGATCTGGTCCAGCGACGACGCGAACGCCACGAGCCCGTAGCGGGACACGGCGCCGTAGGTGGGCTTCACCCCGACCGTGCCGCAGAGCGCGGCGGGCTGGCGGATCGACCCACCGGTGTCGGACCCGAGCGAGAGCGGGGCGAACCCCGCGGCGACCGCGGCCGCCGACCCGCCGCTCGATCCCCCGGGAACCCGAGCGGGGTCCCGGGGGTTGCGGGTGGGACCGAACGCCGAGTTCTCCGTGGAGGAGCCCATGGCGAACTCGTCGAGGTTGGTCTTGCCCACGGGCACGGCGCCGGCGGCGACCACCCGTTGGACGACCGTCGCGTCGTAGGGCGGGCGCCACCCCTCCAGGATCCGCGAGGAGCACGTGGTGGGCACGCCACGCGTGCAGAGGTTGTCCTTCAGCGCAATGGGGACACCGGCGAGTGGCCCGGGGTCGTCTCCCGCCGCGACTCGCACGTCGACCGCGTCGGCCGCGGCCCGCGCCTCGTCCGCCAGGACGAGGTTGAACGCGTGGATCTCCGGCTCGCCTGCGGCGATGCGCTCCAGGTGCTCTTCGACCACGTCGCGCGCCCGGCGACGACCCGCCCGCACATCGGCGGCCAGCGTGCGCGCGTCGGTCATGGCGCGTCCATGATGCGCGGGACGCGGAAGCGCCCGTCCTCGGCGGCCGGTGCTGCAGCCAGCACCTCGTCGCGGTCGAGGGACGGGCGGACGACATCGGCACGCAGGACGTTGCGGAGAGGTAGTGGGTGCGCGGTCGGCGGGACGCCGTCGAGGTCGAGGGCTGCGACGTCGGCGGCGTGGTCCAGCACCGCCGACAGGTCACCGATCAGGTGCTCGATCTCGTCGTCGCCGAGGGCCAGCCGGGCCAGGCGCGCCACGTGCTCGATGTCGTCACGCGTGAGGGCGACCGGACCTTCGCTCATAGACGCCGGATTCTACGGTTCGTGCTGCAAGTACGATCCTCCCGTGGCGAAATACCCGTTCCTCAGCGACGACTGGTTCGCGATCGTCGACCGCCTCGTCGAGGAGATGGGCGCGGAGTCCCCGACCCAGGCCGACTTCGTGATGAACCTCGCCGTCACCGACACGCCCTTCGGCGCGGAGAAGCACCTCCACGTGGGCACCCGCAGCGGGCGGGGCCACTGGGGGATCGGCCACGTTCCCGACGCCGATCTGGCCGTCACCACCGACTACGAGACGGCTCGCGAGATCCTGCTCTCGGGCGACCCGCAGGCCGGCCTCAACGCCTTCATGAGCGGGAAGGTCCAAATCCAGGGCGACCTGGCGAAGCTGCTCAGCATGGCCCAGGCGAGCGGCGCACCCGTCGGCGCCGTCGCCCTCGCCGAAGCGATCCTCGGGATCACCGAGTAGCGGCCACCGGGCCGGTCGCGACCTCCGGGGAGTGCCTCCGGTCGCGGATCCGCAGCGTGGCCAGGACCGATCCGGTCGCGACGACGACACCGATCGCGTACGCGGTGGCGAACCCACCCGCGCTGTGCGCGACCGACACCGCCGACATGGCCTGGATGCCGGCAACCGTCCCGATCTGCGACATCATCTGCTGCGCAGCATTGCCGACACCGAGGTCCTCGTGCGGGACGTCGTTCGCCGCGACCGTCACGAGACACGGCGACGCGGAGCCGTGGGCCACACCGCCCACGGCCAACCCCACGAACACCAGCGCCAACGTCTCCCCGATCGAGGCCGCGAAGAACGTCGCCATGGCCACGACGAGCAGCGTCGTCCCGAAGAGCGCGCACCGCCGCTCACCGACCCGGACCGCCACGTATCCGGCGAACGGCGCGGTGATCGAGAACATCAGCGGGCGGATCACCATCGCAAACGACGCTTGGCCGACCGAGAACCCGAACATCTCCTGCACCAGCACGGGCGTGACGATGTAGCCACCCATGTACGCGAAGTTGGTGCACCACTGCGCGGCGACCGACGACCCGTAGTTGCGCTGACGAAGGAGCATCGGGGGGATCAGCGGCGCGGCCACGCGTCGCTCGACCCGGAGGAACGCCGCGAAGGCGGCCCCCGCGACGGCCACCGGGACGAGGAGCCACGGGTTGGTCCACCCGATCTCGCCGCCGAACTGGAGCGCGCCGAGACCGGCCACGGTCGCGGTGGCCAGCAGGCCGGCGCCCCACCAGTCGATGTCCGTGCTCGGCCGTCGGGTCGTCTCGGGGAGCACGACGGCACCGAGCACCACGGCGAGGCCGGCCAGCGGGGCCTGGACCAGGAAGATCGCCCGCCAGCCGATCGCGTCGACGAGCGGACCGCCCGCGACCAGACCGATCACGGGGGCGCCGCCTCCCACCAACGACCACCAGCCCATGGCCTTGGCCCGCTCGCGGTGGGGGAACGCGTGCATGACCATGGCCATCGACGCCGGGCCGGTCGCGGCGCCGCCGATCGCGGCGACGACCCGGAGCGCGATCAGCGACGGCGCGTTCCACGCGAACGCCGTGGCCAGCGTCGCCGTCGCAAAGCCGCTGAGACCGAGCAGGTAGACGCGGCGATGGCCGTGGACGTCGCCGAGCTTCCCGAGCACCGGCATGGCCAACGCAAGCGCGAGGAACGGGCCCGTGACCGCGAAGGTGAGCAGCGACACCGACGCACCCAGGCTGTCGGCGACCTCGGGGAGGGAGACGGCCAGGATCGTGACCGAGAACCCGGTGGCGAACAGGCCCGTGAGGACCACCGCGAGGAGGAACCACGGCGACCGCTCGCGCGTGTCCGGCTCGGACCGGCGCGCCCGCCACCACAGCGGCCACGCGAAGGTCGGTTCCTCGCCGACGAAGTCGACGAGGTACTCGGGCTCCAGGCCGTCGTCGGCCTCGGGTTCGCGGCTCACAGGAACAGTGTGACCTTCGAGCCCTTCTTCAGCTGCGTGCCGCCGACGGGATCAGTGGCCCGGACCCGCTTGCCCGGCCCGTAGTTCTCCACGGTGGGCACGAGCCCCAGGGCCTGGAGCTGCTGGCTCGCCGTCTCGACGGTCATCCCGACCAAGTTCGTGGGCACCGTCACCAGCTCGGGGCCCTTGCTGACGTTGATCGTGATCGTGGATCCCTTCGGCGCCGCCTGACCCACCGGGGGATCGGTCCCCACGACCTTGCCCACCCCCACCGTGTCGCTGAAGACCTCGGCGCGCGTCACCCCGAAGCCCTTGGCCTTGAGGATCGTCGCGGCCTCGTCGAAGGTCTTGCCCACCACTTCGGCCGGCACCGGGACGGGCGCAGGCCCGTCGCTGACCCGCAGCACGATCTCCGACTCCCGGGGCGCCTTGGTCCCCAGCGCCGGCTCGGTGCCGATGACGAGACCGGCCGTGACCGTCTCGTCGTAGGCGCGCTCCACGCGCACGACGAAGCCCAGCTGCTCGAGGCGGCTCAGGGCATCGGCCGCCGCCACGCCGGCCAGGTCGGCGGGCACGTCGACGGGGGGCGGACCCCGCGACACGACGAGCCGCAACGCGCCTCCGGTGAGGAACGACCCGGCGACCGGCCGCTGCGCGATCACGAGCCCGGCGACGTCGTCGCTCTCGCGCCGCTCGATCGCCAAGCGCAGGCCCAGGGCCTCGGCCCGCGAGGTCGCGGTCGCCTCGTCGAGCCCCACCAGGTTCGGTGCGGCGACGGACGCGCCGCCTCCGCCGAGCGACGACGCCACGAGCGCGGCCGCGGCCGCCAGCGCGAGCACGATCACCGCCGTGACGACCATCGGGACCAGGCGGTAGGAACCGGGTGGGCGCCCAGCACGCAACGGCACCGTGTCCTGGTCGAACACCGCGCCCGGGGGCTCGGCCCCCGACACCACCCAGGCGGGGACCGGCGCCACGACCGGACCGGCCGGCGCCACCTGGGTCGGCTCCGAGTCGTCGGCTGGCTCGCCGAGACTGGGGAGCACGAACGGCGCCGGCGGGGAGAGCTCGCGCGCGGCCGCCGCGAGCGCGGCGCTCATGGCACCGGCGTCGGGGAAGCGCCGACCCGGGTCGGGCTGACCGGCCCGAGTGAGCACGTCGCCCAACGCGCCGAGACCGGCGGGGACGGCGAGCGGCACCGAGCTGCGGGCCAGGACCGTGGCGACGGGTGAGTCCCCGACGTTGGGGACGCTCCCGGTGATCGCTTCGACCAGCACGACGGCGAGCGAGTAGCAGTCGGCGCGGCCGTCGACGGCAACCCCGCTGGCCTGCTCCGGCGCGGCGTAGCGCGCGGTGCCGACGACGACCCCCTCGGGCTCGGTCCAGCTCGCCTCGGCGAGCGCGCGGGCGAGACCGAAGTCGGCGACCCGCACGATGCCGTGCTCGTCGAAGAGCAGGTTGGACGACTTCACGTCGCGGTGCACCACGCCCCGGGTGTGGGCGTGGTGGAGCGCCTGCGCAACCTGGCGGCCGACGTGGGCAGCCTGCGACGGGCTCAGGCGACCGCCGGCGTCGAGGAGCGCACGCAGGCTGCCCCCGCGGAGCAGCTCGAGCACGAGGAACGGGGTTCCCTGGTCCTCGCCCCAGTCGTAGACCGCGACGATGTGCGGGTGGTGCAACGACGCCGCGTGCTGGGCCTCGCTGCGGAAACGCCGGAGGAATGCCGCGTCCTCGGTCAGGCCGCTGTGGAGCACCTTGACCGCCACGCGACGGCGCAAGCGCACGTCGTCGGCCACGTAGACCCGCCCGGCCGCACCTGCGCCGACGGACCCGAGCAGCCGGTACCGACCGGCGAGGACCCGCCCGGCCAGGTCGGTGATGGCGGGGCTAGCCATCCGAAAACGCTACCGGGCACGCTGCGCCCAGCCGCGGCAGGCTGCGGCGGGTGCCGGTACCCTCGGTCGCGATGACGACGCCCCCCACCGCTGCTCCCACTACTCCTGCGTCGCCACCGACTCGGGAGCCCCTGGTCCGCCACCCCGGGCGCGTGCTGACGGTGGTGGTCGCGCTCGGTGCCGTGATCACGTTGATGATCATCCTGATCACGTCCGCGCAGACCGACACCGGCGACACCCGCAACGCCGGCCTCCTGCCGTCGTCGGTCGAGAAGACCACTCCGGGCATCGGCGAGCTGATCCGCCGCCAGGACACCATCGAGGTCGACCTGCGCGACGACCTCACCGGCGTGCTGGTCATCCAGCCGCCCGACGGACCCACGTTCGAGGTCCCCGAGGACCAGCTCGACCGCATCGTCCCCCTCGGCCAGCTGAGCTGGCGGCCCGGGCCCGGGCAGGAGCTGGAGCAGCTCGAGGCCGGCACCTACCGCGCCACCGTGTTGTACTGGCCCCAAGCCAAGCCGCGGCCGGCGCAGCCGTCCGGGTACACCTGGGACTTCCGGGTCGGCGCCTGAGCGCGACCACCGCGCGGGGCTAGGCGCCCGAGACCGCCAGCACCGCCGCACCCGCCACCGCGTCATGGGCGATCGCGGCGAGCGCGTCGTTCGCCGCCGCGAGCGGGTACACCTCGATCGACGTGTGCACCCCCGCCTCGGTGGCGAGGTCGACGAACTCCTGCGCGTCGCGGCGGGTCATGTTCGCGACCGAGCGCACCGATCGCTCGCGCCAGAGCCGCCGGTACTCGAACGACGGGATGTCCGACATGTGGATACCGGCGAGGCTGACGGTGCCGCCGGGTCGCACCGCGTCGAGGGCGACGGGAACGAGCTCTCCCGCCGGCGCGAACACCACCGCACGGTCGCATTCACCCGGCGGCAGCTCCGACGCGTGCCCGACCCACGCGGCGCCGAGCTCGCGCGCGAGCGCGCGGTGCCGCGCACCGCGGGTGAGCACCACGACCTCGCACCCCCAGTACCGCAGCACCTGGATCGCGAGGTGGGCCGACGCGCCGAAGCCCAACAGCGCGACGCGGTCCCCCGGTCGGACCTCGGCGCGCCGGAGCGCCCGGTAGCCGATCACACCGGCGCACAGCAGCGGCGCCGCGGCGAGGTCGTCGAGCGCGTCAGGGAGGCGGACGGCGAAGTCCGCCGGCGCGACCACGTGGTCGGCGTACCCGCCGTCGACCGTCCACCCCGTGAACTCGGCGCGCTCGCAGAGGTTCTCCTCTCCACGCCGGCAGAACCCGCACTCCCCGCAGGTCCGGTGGAGCCAGGCCACCCCGACCCGCTCCCCGACCTCGAGCGCACAGCCCGGGCCGCGCGCGTCCACCACCCCCACGACCTGGTGTCCCGGGACCACGGGCAAGCGCGGGAGCGCAAGGTCGCCCTCGACCACGTGGAGGTCGGTGCGGCAGCACCCGCACGCGTGCACCCGGACCCGCGCCTCACCGGGACCGGGCTCGGGCTCGGGCACCTCGACCAACGTCAGCGGCCGCGTGTCGATCGACGCCGGGGCGGCGAGCCGCTGGGCCCGCATCAGTCCCCCAGCGCCTCGGGCCCGTCGGAGAGCAGCCGGGCGAACCCGGCGTCGTCGAGCACCGGCACGCCGAGCT
>JBJSXO010000144.1:0-6058 GCA_046086425.1 Actinomycetota bacterium
TCGGTCTTGTAGAAGCCGGATCCCTTGAGCACGATCCCGGCGGGGCTCAGCACCTTGGCCAGCTTGCCGCCGCAACCCCCGGCGTGGCGGGTCAGGGCCTTGTCTTCGAACGACTGCCAGATCTCGAGCTCTTCGCCGCACTTGGCGCAGCGGTAGCGATAGGTGGGCATCGGTCCTCCGTCGGCCCGGGCCGGTCCCCGGATCCGGAACGGCTCTGGCACTCGCCAGGGCAGAGTGCTAATCGTACCCGGCCCGGCCCCTGATGGGCACGGACGCCCCGCATGGCTCACAATGGCGCAGTGGGATGGATCCTGACGCTGGTGCCCGTGGCGTATCTCGTCGGGACGTTCCCGAGCGCCACGCTCGTGGCGCGCCATCACGGCGTCGACGTCACCAAGGCGGGATCGGGCAACCCCGGCGCGTCCAACGTGGTGCGACTGCTCGGGTGGCGGGCCGGCGTGGTGGTGTTCACGCTCGACGCAGCGAAGGGCGCGGTCGCAGCCGCGGTGGGCCTTGGTCTCGACGGCCACCGGGGAGCCTGGATCCTCGGCGTCGCCGCCGTGGTCGGCCACATCTTCCCGGTGTGGTCGAGATTCCGGGGTGGGCGGGGCGTGGCCACCGGTGCCGGGGTGTTCGTCGTGGTGTACCCGGGGGTCACGCTGGCCCTCGCGGTCGTGTGGGTCCTCATCGCTCGCGGCCTGCACAAGGCGTCGGTCGCCTCGCTCACGGTGGCGGTGCTCGCGCCGGTCATCGTGATCGTGTTGGGTGGCTCGGCCATCGACATCGTGGTCGTGTGCGCGGTGGCAGCGCTGCTCGTCGTGCGCCACGCGTCGAACCTGCGCCGGCTCTGGCGGGGCGAGGAGCACGGCCTCGGCTCTCGCGGGGGCGACGCCGCGGAGTGACGCCACCCCTCCGGTAGCGTTCCCACCATGGGATCGGTGAGGAAGGCCGTGCTGCCCGCCGCAGGCCTCGGGACGCGGTTCCTGCCCGTCACGAAGAGCATCCCCAAGGAGATGCTGCCCTTGGTCGACAAGCCGGCGATCCAGTACGTGGTGGAAGAGGCCGTGCGCGCCGGGATCTCCGACGTGCTCGTGATCACCGGCCGGGGCAAGGGCGCCATCGAGGACCACTTCGACCGCAACGTCGAGTTGGAGCAGGTGCTCGAGCGGTCGGGCAAGACCGCGCTGCTCGACGAGGTGGTTGCCACCGACCGCCTGGCCGACGTGCACTTCATCCGCCAGCACGCGGCGCTGGGCCTCGGCCACGCGATCTCGGTCGCGGAGCCGCACGTGGGCGGGGAGCCGTTCGCGGTGATGCTCGGTGACGACCTCATGGTCGACGACGCCGCGCTGCTGACGCAGATGCTCGCCGTGCACGAGGAGACCGGTGGCTCCGTGCTCGCACTCATGGAGGTGACGCCGGAGGAGATCAGCGCCTACGGCGCCCTCACCGGCGATGTCGTGCGCGACGGTCTGATGCGCGCCCGCGGCGTGGTCGAGAAGCCGAAGCCGCAGGACGCGCCGTCGAACCTGGCCGTGATCGGCCGGTACGTGTTCACCCCGGGCATCTTCGACGCGCTGCGCGACACGTTGCCGGGCGTCGGGGGTGAGATCCAAATCACCGACGCCATCGGGATCCTGCTCGAGCGCGAGCCCGTGTTCGGGGTGATCTTCAGCGAGGGCCGCTACGACGCCGGCAAGAAGGTGGACTTCCTGCGGGCCAACATCGAACTCGGCCTCGCGCGCGACGACCTACGGGACGAGATCGAGCAGATGCTCCGGGCTCTCGTGCGCTCCCGCGGGCTCACCTAGGACGCACGATGCCCCTGGTCCCCCTGGAGGAGACGCGCGACGCGATCCTCGCGGCGGTGCCGCGGTTGCCGGTCGTGGCGTGTCCGCTGGCCGAGGCGGTGGGTCTGGTGTTGGCCGCCGACATCGTGACCGCGGAGCCGGTCCCGCCCTTTGCCAACACCGCGATGGACGGGTACGCGCTGCGGGCGGCCGACACCGTGGGGGCGACCGACGACGCTCCCGTGCGCCTGGTGGTGGTGGACGACCTCGCCGCGGGCCGGGCGCCCGAGATCCCGGTGGGCCCGGGCCAGGCGATCCGGATCATGACCGGCGCCCCCATGCCCGACGGCGCCGACGCCGTCGTGATGGTCGAGCGCACGGCGCGCGACGGCGACGCCGGGGTGCTCGTGCGGGCCCCCGCGGCCCCAGGCGACCACATCCGCCCGGCCGGCGGCGACCTCGAGGCGGGCCAGGCGGTGTTCGCGGCCGGGACGGTGATCGGCCCGGCCCACGTCGGGGTGCTCGCGAGCGTGGGTGCCGGCGAGGTGCCCGTGTACCGGCGGGCTCGCGTCGGGGTGCTCTCCACCGGCGACGAGCTCGTCGAACGGGGTGACCTCGCCCCCGGGCAGATCCGCGACTCCAACCGGCCGATGCTCGTGGCGCTGGCCCGGGCGACCGGTGTGGAGGTGGTGGATCTCGGTCTCGCGCGTGACGACGAGGACCTGATCGTCGCGGTGCTCGACGACGCCTTCACGCGCTGCGACGCGGTGCTCACGAGCGGCGGGGTGTCGATGGGCGAGTACGACTTCGTGAAGGCGGCCCTCGACCGGTACGGCGCCCTGGAGTGGCGGCAGGTCGCGATCAAGCCGGCCAAGCCCCTGGCGTTCGGGGTGGTGCGCGGTGTGCCGGTGTTCGGCCTGCCGGGAAACCCGGTGTCGTCGCTCGTGAGCTTCGAGCTGTTCGCCCGGCCCGCGCTCCTCGCGATGATGGGCCACCCCGAGTGCCGCCGCCCCGAGGTCGTGGCCCGTGCGGCGCACGCGTTCGCGCGGCGCGCCGACGGCAAGGTCCACCTCGACCGGGTCCGGGTGCACTGGGACGGCGACGGCTACGTGGCGCAGAGTGCGGGCAGGCAGGAGTCCAACGTGCTCTCGGCCACGGCGGCGGCCAACGGGCTCGCCCTGATCCCCGACGGCCCCGGTCTGGCGGAGGGCGACCGCCTCGCCGTCATGCTGCTGCACTGACCCGCCTACCCTGGGCGTCCCATGGCCGCTGCCGGAACCGCCCCGCTCATCGATCCGTACGGCCGCCGGGTCAAGGACCTGCGGATCTCCATCACCGACCGCTGCAACTTCCGCTGCACGTACTGCATGCCGGAGGAGGGCCTCACCTGGCTCGACCGGTCGGACCTGCTCACCTACGAGGAGCAGGCCCGGGTGGCCCGGGTGTGCGTGGAGCGCTTCGGCTTCGAGTCGATCCGGATCACCGGGGGCGAGCCGACGCTCCGGCTCCACCTGCCTCGTCTGTTCGAGCTGCTCGCGCCCCTCGGGGTCGACCTGGCCATGACGACCAACGGCGTGCGGCTGCCTGAGCTCGCCGGGGCGCTGAGAGCGGCCGGGCTGGCGCGGGTCAACGTCTCACTCGACTCGCTGCGCCGGGAGACGTTCCGCGCCCTGACCCGTCGCGACGACCTCGACCGGGTACTCGCCGGGATCGACGCGGCGCGCGCGGCCGGTCTTCACCCGGTGAAGGTCAATGCCGTGGTGATTCGCGGCGTGAACGACGACGAGGTCGCCGACCTCGCGGCCTTCGGACGCGAGCAGGGGGTCGGGGTCCGCTTCATCGAGTTCATGCCCCTCGACGCCCAGGGCGACTGGAGCGAGGAGCAGGTGGTCCCGGCGCAGGAGATCCTGGCCGCGATCGACGCCCGGTTCCCGCTCGTGCCGACGATGGCCGGGATCGACCACCACGGTGACGAGCCTGCGGCCCGGTACGACTACCAGGACGGCATCGGCGACGTGGGGGTGATCCCCAGCGTCACGGCACCGTTCTGTGCCAGCTGCGACCGGGTCCGGATCACCGCCGAGGGCCGGTTCCGGACCTGCCTGTTCGCGCTCGACGAGTTCGACCTCCGGGCGGTGCTGCGGGGCGACGGATCCGATGACGACCTCGCCGCGGAGATCGCGCGCGCCGTGGGGACGAAGTGGGCCGGGCACCACATCGGCAAAGTCGACTTCGTCCGGCCGGGCCGATCGATGAGCCAGATCGGCGGCTGATCCGGCGCCGTCTCGCGCCCCGCCGCCCGGTCGCCGCTGCGGCGACCGTCGGTAGACTCGGTGGCCGTGACGGCTTCGGACTTCACCTCGGACTTCACCCACCTCGACCCGCTGGGGCGGGCGCGCATGGTCGACGTGACGGCCAAGGACGCCACCCACCGTCGGGCCATCGCCCGGTGCAAGGTGTTCATGGAGGCCGAGACGGCGTCGCGGATCGCCAGCGGCCACATCACCAAGGGTGACGTGCTCTCGGTGGCCCGGGTCGCCGGCATCCAGGCGGCGAAGCAGACCAGCCTCCTCATCCCGCTATGCCACCCCCTGCTCGTGGGCTCGGTGTTCGTGAACTTCCAGATCGAGGAGCGCCACGTCGAGGTCGAGGCGCAGGTCGACACGGTGGACCGCACCGGGGTGGAGATGGAGGCGATGACCGCCTGCTCCATCGCTGCGCTGACCATCTACGACATGTGCAAGGCCGTCGACCGGGGGATGACGATCGGGGATCTCGCCTTGTGGGAGAAGACCGGCGGGCGCTCCGGGACCTACCGGCGGTCGCCGGCCTCGGCGTCGGACCGCTTCGACCGCTGACGCGGGGTGGGCGCCGCCCTCGTCCCCGGTCGTTCTGTGTCGCGGGTCACGGAGCACCGAGGAATTCGCGAATTCGCCTGTGACCTGGGGTGACGCGCCGGGGTGTGGTTGACCTGTGTCGCAGGTCACTTGGTACCCTGTCCGTCGAGCGAGATCCCTCTGGGGTCTCGCTCGTACATATACAGCAGATGTCCGGTTTTGTCCGGATGTGAGCGCAACGAAGGACCCGACCACTCGTGGCCATCCTCGTGATCCTGGTGCTGATCGGCTTGTGGGCGGCAGTGCTCGTCCCGCCGATCCTCCGCTCCCGCAGCTCCGGCGGGCATCTCGGCGTCTCGGACTTCATGGACGGACTGCGGTCTCTCGGTCACCGGAGCCACGGCTCCCGGATGCCCGGGGTCGGCGGCCCGGTGCTCCACGGTCCCGTGACCGGCCCGCCACCGGCCGCGCGGCCGTCGGGTCAGGCGATCGCCCCGCCGATGGCCTACCGCCCGATGTCCGGCGGTATCTCGCCGATGCAGCGCCGCCGCATGAACGTGCTGACGGTGCTCGGCGCGGCGACGGGACTGACCTTCCTCTTCGCGATCATGGCCCGGACGCCGATGTTCATCCTGCTGTTCCTCGTCGCCGCAGGTGCGCTCGGGGGCTACTGCTACCTGCTCGTGCAGATGAAGCACCGCGCCCACGTGGCCCGTCCGGCACCGACGCCGCGCGCGTACGTCCCCCCGGTCGAGCGCGAGGTCGATGTGCCGAGGCAGGACAACGTGATCGTCCTGCGCCGCAGCGTCGGCTGACCGACCGCTCGAACGCCCCCTCGAACGACTGCCGCCGCAGAGCGCGTCGGGGGGCCGCTGCTACATTGACCGACCCTCGGGGGTGTAGCTCAGCCCGGTAGAGCGCTACGTTCGCAACGTAGAAGTCGTGGGTTCAAGTCCCATCACCTCCACCACCTCCACCGTCCCGAGCCGTTGGTGACGTGATCCCGAGTGGGCACGGGACCTTGGCCCCTTCCGTGCGCCCGTCGCGTGACGCACGATGGTGCAGCACGAGCGTGAGGGCGTGAGCGGAGGCGCGTGATGATCATGATGGCGCTGGTCGCCCTGATTCTGGTGTTCGCCATCGCGTACGGGATGTCGCGGCGGGGCCAAGATGGCGTCGTGGTGCGCCCGGACACTCCGGTGGATGTGCACACTGCCGGACCCGACGCCGGACTTCAGCGGTGGGTGGACGCCGGGCTGATCAGCGACGAGCAGGCCCGTGCGATCGTTGCGTTCGAGACCGCCCGGCAGGCGACCCGTCCCCGATCTCGGGTGTCGCCGGTGGTCGAGGCGCTCGCCTACGTGGGCGGCGTGCTCCTCGCCGTGGGCGCCGGGATGCTGGTCGGACAGCACTGGGATGAGCTCGGCACGG
>JBJSXO010000145.1:0-2964 GCA_046086425.1 Actinomycetota bacterium
CACGCAGGCCGCGGTGCCGGACCGGACCTCGATGTCGGGGTTGCACACGGCGACCACGGGCGCGCCGGTGGCCGCGATCCCCCGGTTGGCCGCCGTCGCGTACCCCACGTTGCCCCCGGCGTCCACGACGCGCACGCCGGGGAACGCCCGGCGCAAACGCGCGAGCGAACCGTCGGTCGAACCGTTGTCGACCACCACGAGATCCGGTGCGGTGCCGACCGAGGTGTCGGCGAGCAACGACACGACGCACGCGGTGAGCGCGTCGCCCGCTTCGTAGTTGACGACGACCGCCGCCCAGGGCGCGTCCACGGGGCCTACCCGTTCGCGGGTCGCTCGGTCCGGTACCACTCCACGATCCGGGCGAGACCCGTCCGCAGGTCGACATCGGGCTTCCAGCCCAGCTCACGGCCCGCCAGCGTGATGTCGGGACGGCGCCGGGTGGGGTCGTCCACCGGGAGCGGGTCGAAAGTGATCGCCACCCCCGCACCGGTGACCTCGAGGACGAGCTCGGCCAGCTCGAGCACGGTGAACTCGTCGGGATTGCCGATGTTCATCGGCCCGACCCATTCGGAGTGCAACAGCGCGAGGATGCCCCGCACCTCGTCGTCGACCCAGCAGAACGAGCGCGTCTGCGATCCGTCGCCGTAGACCGTGAGCGGTGCCCCGGCGAGCGCCTGCTCGACGAAGTTGGTGATGACCCGACCGTCGCCCGGTGCCATGCGCGGCCCGTAGGTGTTGAAGATCCGCACGATCTTGGTGTCGAGGCCGAAGGTGCGCCGGTAGGCCATGGTGATCGCCTCGGCAAAGCGCTTCGCCTCGTCGTAGACCGAGCGCGGGCCGATCGGGCTCACGTTGCCCAGATAGGTCTCGGCCTGCGGGTGCACGAGCGGATCGCCGTAGATCTCGCTGGTGGACGCGAGCACGAAGCGCGCGTCGTGCCGCCGGGCCAGCTCGAGCGCGTGCCGGGTCCCCTCGGAGCCCACGGCCAGGGTCTGCAGCGGGCGGGCCAGGTACGCCGGCGGGCTCGCCGGGCTGGCGAAGTGCAGCACGGCGTCGACCGGGCCGTCCACGGGGATCCCGGTGCTCACGTCGTGCTCGACGACCTCGAACCCGGGCCGGCCGACGAGGTCGGCGAGGTTCTCGGGGCGGCCGGTGGAATAGTCGTCCACCGCCACGACTGCGTAGCCACCCGCGAGGAGCGCACGGGTCAGATGCGACCCGAGGAACCCGCTGCCCCCGGTGACCACCGCACGGGGCATCAGCGACCCACGCCCTGGTACGTGAAGCCAAGGCGCCGCATTGCCGCAGGATCGAGCAGGTTCCGGGCGTCGACCACGCGCGGCTGGGCCATCGCCGCGGCGATCCGCGTGTAGTCGAGCCAGCGGAACTGGTCCCACTCGGTGAGCAGCGCGAGCACATCGGCACCCTCCGCTGCGTCGTACGCATCGCTCGCGGCGACGAGGCCCGGGACCATGACCGCAGCGGCCTAGCCACCGACCGGGTCGAAAACGCGCACCCCGGAGCCCGCCGACACCAGCTCGGTGGCGATCGAGAGTGACGGCGAGTCCCGCAGGTCATCGGTATTGGCCTTGAACGTGAGCCCGAGCACCGCCACCCGGGTCCCGGCGAGGGTGCCACCGACCATGGCACGGATGTGATCGACGATGTGGTCGCGCTGGCGCTCGTTCACCTCGATCACCCCGCGCAGCAGGCTGAAGTCGTAGCCGTACTGCTCGGCGGTGCGCAGGAGCGCCGAGGTGTCCTTGGGGAGGCACGCGCCACCGAAGCCCGGCCCCGGGTGCAAGAAGTCAGAGCCGATCCGCGCGTCGTATCCCATGCCGAGCGCGACATCGCGCACGTCGGCGTTGACGGCCTCGCAGACATTCGCCACCGCGTTGATGAACGAGATCTTGGTGG
The DNA here is from genome assembly GCA_046086425.1 of Actinomycetota bacterium. Taxonomy (GTDB): domain Bacteria; phylum Actinomycetota; class Acidimicrobiia; order IMCC26256; family PALSA-555; genus CAIUKV01. The sequence continues at coordinate 1,918 of JBJSXO010000145.1, forward strand.
CGAGGAACGCGTTCGACGCCTGCTTGATCATCTCTGCCGAGGCGGCATCGGTGACCACGATGGGCGCGGGGATCGTCCGGTACAACTCGGAGATGCGCACCGCGACCGAAGGGTCGTCGCAGCCGATCACGATCCGGTTGGGCGCGAGGAAGTCGCGCACCGCAGTGCCCTCGCGCAGGAACTCCGGATTGGAGGCCACGGCGGCGTCGGGCGCAGCACCGGCCTCGGCCAGCCATCGGGCCACAAGCCGCGTGGTCCCCACCGGCACGGTCGACTTGTTGACCACTACCGCGCCCGGCACGAGCAGCGGCGCGATCTCGCGTGCGACGGCCTCGATGGCCGACAGGTCGGCGCTGCCGTCGTCGCCCGAAGGCGTCCCCACGCAGAGAAACACGAACTCCGCGTTGCGCACGCCGGCGGCGGCGGCGCCCACGACGAACCGGAGCCGCTGGGTTGCCAAGCCCTCGGCGACCAGGGCCGGCATGCCCTCCTCGAGGATGGGGATCTCCCCCTTGGCGAGGCGCCCGACCCGGTCGGCGTCGATGTCCGCGCAGCGCACATCGTGGCCGAGCCGGGCGAGGCAGGCCGCCGTGGTCAGCCCGACGTAGCCCGCTCCGATGACCGCAACGTCGCTCACCAGCCGAGTCTACGAGCGGACCGACCGTCCCCGGGGCTCCCGGCGCATGAACCACAGGGGCAGACCGGGCAGCTCCGCCTGGCTCACCACCTCGAAGCCGAGGCGGCGGTAGAACACCACGTTCTCCGGCGTCTCCGTCTCCAGGAAGGCGATCTCGCCGGCGTCGTCCATGGCGGCGCAGAGCAGTCCCATCACCGCAGCACCCACCCCCCGGCCCTGCAGCCCCGGTTCCACCCCGACCGGCCCCACGTGCCAGTGCCGGTCCGGGCAGTGGTGCGCCGACAAGGTCGCGAGCACGCGTGCCTGCCGGTCGGGCGAGCCCGGAGCGCCCTCGGGCCCCGGCGGCATGGAGCGCATCGCGGCCGGGAGCACGTCGACGAAGCAGGCACCGGGCGCGGCCGCCGCCGCAC
>JBJSXO010000146.1:0-7941 GCA_046086425.1 Actinomycetota bacterium
GTGCTCTTCGGTGACGAGACCTCAATGAGCGCCAGCATCATCGTCGTGGTCGCGTCTGCTTTCGCCTTCGCCGACTCTTCGCCTCTTGCCGGCCCGCTTCTCATCGGATCCCTCGGAGGCTTCTACCTCCCCCACTTCCGCCGCGGCTCGCTGTCTCTTATCGTCGCCAACGCGACTTCTCTTGGATTGACGGCGCTGACAACGGCTAACGCCACAACTGTTCTGGCGGATCACACCGGGGGATCAGTTCCACCGATGCCACTCGCCATTCTTGGCGTGATGACCTACTGGTCCATCAACAGCGTTCTCATCGGGACTGCGTCGGCACTTCGCCAGGGAATGAGCTTGAGGAGGTCTATCGAAGCGCAGATCACTTCCGAATGGCCGCTGCTGCTCTTGGTAGCAGCAGTAGCGCAAGTCTCTCTGGCTTCCCCAGGCTCGATCCCAACGGCAATCCTCGCAGTGGTGGTCGGCATTGCTGCATTCGAGTTTCGGATGCGCACCGACTCGGGATTCCTGGGGGACCTCGTCGGGACTTCCTCTTGGTGTGTTGCAGCAGCGATCGGTCTTAGCGCGACCCTTGCGGTTTCACAGCCGAACGGTGCCTCAATCGGCTTGGTCTGCTGTTACCTGCTCGCAGTAAGCACCTTTGAGTCGCGCAGTTCGGCGACAGCTCTAACTACAAGCATCCTGGCTGCGCTCGTCACGGCGTACTTGCTTCACTTCCTGGGCACTCCTGCGGAAGTTTCATTTCTCCCCACGACGCTCGCTGCGCTTGGTTCCGCAGTAGGAGTGAAAGCGGTGCAGGCCCGGCACGAGAAATACGTTCAACTTCCAGTACTCGTTCTCGTTGGCTTGTTGGTTCCGGGATATCGTGATGGCACGATCCTGGCAGTTGGTGCGGCAAGTGTCTTGGCTCTGGGACGATTATCTGGACCCGCTTCACTGCTGCTGATGGCCGCAACAACCACGGTGCTACTCACGTGTACACGCGCCAACCAGGGACTTTTTCTTCAACGCGCGAAGATCACCGACCCAAGAAGTTTGCGGAACGCTTCTCGCTGAAAGCAGCGAGACCTTCCTGTAAGTCATCGCTCTGGAACGCCTCCACTTCCAGACCATGTAGTTCAGCTCGATCGTCATCGGGGAGGCCACTCGACGTCGCAACGCGCGTCAGCATCGCCTTGTGCACACGCGCTGAGATCGGCGCTAAGGACGCAACCTCGATTGCAAGCTCGATGGCTGCGTTCAGCGCATCTCTTACGGCGCGCTGCACCAAGCCGACCGAGGCCGCCTCAGTTGCATTGAGCGATCGCGCGGTGAACAAGATGTCACGAGCCATGGGTTGCCCAACCGTCTGAGCAAGGCGCTGCGCGTTGATGGCGCTGATCGCGACCCCCAATCGGCCAGCAGGAATCCCGAAGGTTGCCGACGGTGCCACCACGCGGAGGTCGCAGGCGACGGCCAACTGCATCCCTGCACCCAGCGCATGACCGTTCACAGCGGCGATGACAGGAGCGGGATAGCCGACGATCTCGTCCAACAGCGCCTCGAACGCAGGGCGAAAGGTGTCACCGCCTCCGTGGGTCAGACCACCCGTGTCCTCGGCACGACGAGCCAGATCGGCGCCGGCGCAGAAGGCTTTGTCCCCCGATCCGCCGATGACCACGGCCCTGAGGTCACGATGTTCGACGAGGTGACGACGCAACTCGTCGCACAACTCTGCACTCAACGCATTACGGCGAGCAGGCCGGTCGATGACTGCGATGCCGATCTTGTCCCGGCGTTCCCAGAGAATCGTGCCGTCAGGACTCATCGATTAGAGCGATGAGATCGCCCTCCAGCACCGAACCGCTCGGCTCGACGTGCAGTTCCCGCACCACCCCGGGAATCTCGGTGATGACCGGGATTTCCATCTTCATCGACTCGAGGATGACGATCTCGTCGCCCTCGGCGACCAGCTGCCCTTCCTCCACCACGACCTGCCAAACGTTGGCGGGAATCTCCGCTCGGATCTCATGCACGTAGCGAGCGTAGTGGCGACCCGGCGAGACCAGATCGAGATGGCACCGGTGGTTATTGTCGGGTCGGTAGCGTCTTGGTGTGTGGCTACTCCTGCTCACGCTGACCGTTGCCGCGCTCATCGTGGTAGTCACCCGGGGGAGCTGGACCCGACTCTTCCATCTCCCCGTGCGCGGGAGTCTCTTCTTCGTCGCAGGGCTGCTCGTGCAGGCTGGTCTCGAGATTGTCGACGTCGCGCCCAAGCAGATCGAGACCACCGGTTACGCGCTCTTGATGTTCTCGTACGTATGCCTGCTCACGTTCTGCCTGGTCAATCTCCCTCTCCGCGGGATGGGGATCGTCACTCTGGGGATCGCGCTCAATGCGCTCGTGATCGGACTGAACGTAGGTATGCCGACCCGGGCCGTCGGTCTGGACGCCCAGGGGAATCGGATCGAGAAGCCGATCGAGCAGTCGGTGAAGCACCGCCCCGCCAGCGATGACGACCTGCTCGGCTTCCTGGGCGACGAGATTCTCCTCCCGCGCCCGTTCGACGCACTGGTCTCAGCGGGAGACATCGTGCTGGCCATCGGCATCTGCGAGTTCGCCTACTTCGGCAGTCGCACCAAGCGGCGACGCGGCCGTCAGCGTGACACCAGCGCTCCGCGCGCTTCCAGCACGCGCTCGAGCGCGCCCAACACGCGACCGTCGTACACGTAGCCAGGTCCCGTGTAGAGCGCCTCGACCGCCCACGCAGCATGCTCGTCGTCACCCTCGGTGAGCTCGTCGTAGGCGCTCGCCACCTTGAGGATCATCCCGGACAACGCCGCCGGAGAAGAATCCCCGGCTCCGGGCGGCCGGTGGAGGAGCGGCTCGGCCGCCACCACATCGCCGGCGGGAGCAAGCGCCTCCGAAGCTCGCAACATGCTCGCACCGGCCATCGCAACCTCCACCGGATCGAGCGCAATCCCTTCCTCGGGTTCATCGAGACACACTGCGCCCAGGTGATGCAGGAGTGCGGCCGTGTGCAGATGCTCTAACTCGGAGCTCGAAAGCGAGAGAGCTCTACCCATAGACACAGTGAGATCGGCGACGCGTTCTGAGTGACCCACGCGCACAAGGCCACCCAGTTCCGGCGCAGCCGCTAACGCGTGCACTGTCTGCTCAAGGCTCTTGCGCGTTGACGCCAAGAGTTGAAACGAATACCAAGCCGCCATCAAAGGGATCGAGAACAGGATCGGTCCCCAAAGACCCAAACGTCCTTCGCCGGCGATACCTCTGTAACCGACGGCCATCAGAATGCCACTCGAGACGATCGCCAGGTCGGCGCTGCGATTACGGAGGGGTGCAATGCTTCTATGGCGAACAAACTCCGCCGCGTCCGCTACCACTACCGGCGCAAGGGCCGCGAGGGAAAATGCCATCAGATCGACCGCCCTTGGCCGACCCAACGCAAGCGCATGAGAAGCCTGGTAGCCGAGAATCGCAGCCGATCCTTCCACAACTCGCTCAGTCATCCGCCCAAGGCGCTCACGGTTTCCATCCAGCGACGAGTTGGCAATAGACGCGACGCCTTCCGCCACAATCAAGACGACAAGTCCCTGACGAGGTGGCCAGGTTGCAACGACTGTCATGACGGCAAACGAAAGGGGCAGCGGTGCACGTCCTGAAGGCGTGAGCAAGACCATTTCGCCGGCAGCGAGCGCGCCCACAAGTACGACAAGAGCGGGAACTCCAGAGTCCGTCCCCGTCAGCCAGAGCGTGGCGCTACCGACGAAGCCAGCGGCAAGAAGTGCGGCCGCCCGTACGTTTGCGCTCATTGTCTGACTCGATCCGGCTCGTGAGCTAGATCTCCAAGGCCAGCGGAACCAGTTCCGACCGTTGGGGGCGTTGCCTTGAACACGGTCACCCCGCCCTCATGGCCCAATCCATACCGCTCTTGGCGTCCTTCGATTGCTCGAATGAGGGCATCAACGCACTGCGGATCAAACTGGCTGCCAGCCTTGTCACGAAGTTCCTTGAATGCAACGGCCTGCGTCAGGGCTCGGCGGTACGCGCGAGTAGACGTCATGGCATCAAACGCGTCTGCGACGACAACGATTCGGGATTCAAGTGGCAGAGAGACGTCGTTCCCCGTCGTTCCGTGATCAATATCAAGACTTGGGACGACGGGAGCGAGAAAGTCGATTCGACGGAGAAGTTCAACAGAAACGGAATCATGACGACGCATTCGCTCGTACTCAGATGCCGTCAGCTTGCCTGGCTTGTTTAAGATGTGGTTCGGCACGATGAGTTTGCCGATGTCGTGCATCAATGCCGCAGATCGCAGTCTCTCAAGGCGCGCCGGTCGAAATCCAAGTTCTTCACCCATGTATTGGGCGAAACGCGCTACGCGCTCAACGTGCCCAGCGGTATATGCATCCTTAGCTTCTAGCGCTCGAACGAGTGTTGCGAGCGTGGCATCCTGGGCCGCTCTGAGCTGCAGGTACGAAGCGAATGCTTGCCTTGCGATGAAGATCGGTGCCACAAACAGGGGGACGACCCAGAGGCCCAGATCGAGATACAGGCGACCGAGCAGCACACCCAGCAGAGCAAACGGATAGATCTGCAAGTCACCAAGCCACAGTTCTCTTGCAGCTTCACCGTGAGAGATCTTGTTGACCGCAGCAACCACCGGCACCAGGAGCAGAAAATTGACCAGGGAGAACGTCAGGCCAATGGGAAGCGCAGCCACGAGTTGCCCCAAGACCTGACTCGTCTCTCGCTCGGGAATGAGCAAGTAGACCGTTGCCGCCGCCAACGATGAAAGCGCAAATATCGAGGCGTTCGTCGCAATCTTGGCCCATTGATTCGATCGGATGTGGGGCCAGTACATGCATCCACAGGCGCCGACGAGCAGCGGGCCGAGGAGCGGAGCAGAGTCTCCGAAGACGACAACGGATGCCATGGCGAGCATGAAGCCCGCACTTACGCTGGATCCATTAGGAAGTTCAACATCTCGGTTCTCGGCGAGTGCGTAAAGACAGCCGAGCAACAGCACAGCTCGCCAATCCGGTAGGGGACTCAAGACCCCAAGGGCTAGAGCGAGAGAGACTGTTGTCACCCCCAGGGCAAGGGAGATCGGCCTAAACGGGTTCTCGAGCCAACGCATGGTCGGGGGCGGTGTGTGAAGAGACGAAGTGGACAGGACCCCGACCGAAGCATCGCCGCATTGCGGCGTGCTATCGGATGCCGCGTGAGGCGCCACCGGCAAGAACCAGTGCAGCCACGCTCGACGTGATCAGGCCGATACGGACCATGAGCCGCTTACGCACCACGATCACCCCCGTTTCCGAGGTTCTCCCGCAGGCATCGCTACGAGCCTTCGGTGTGGCGCTCCGCTTCGGGCGGGGTATCCCCTGCCCCGTTCAGGCTGCGGTCGAGGCCCTGACCACTCCGTCTCTCTCTGCCGCCATCACCTCCCCGCTGGCGCCCGGGCTCGCTCATCGGCGAGCCCTCAATGACCACACAGGTCACATCGGTTGCTTTTAGTCCCACTAGTTTCGTCCTCTTTCGGGCCGAGTGCAAGGGGTTCCCGCCGACGGGGCGCCCTCTGTGCTCCCTCCACCCATAACGCAGGCGGGATCCGTAGTCTCTAGGCGCAGAGGGGAAGCCGATGGAGCTCGGAACGCCGATGGCGGAAGCAGACCCGACGTCTGGATTCGACCCGACGGAGGTCGAGGCGGAGCTGTGCCGCCTGCCGGAGGTCACTGCCGTCCGGATCGTGACAGACCAGGTCGGGCGGCCCACCGAGGTCCACGTACTGGCCGGAGCCGGGAAGGCGGCGAAGCAGATCGTCCGCGACGTCCAGTCCGTTGCCCTGGCCTCGTTCGGGATCGACCTCGACCGGCGCATCGTGTCGGTGGTGCAGATGGTGGCCAACGGCGACGGTCGGCCAGCCCTTGCAACCATGGCCGAGACGACAGCTCGGCCCCGGATCGTGACAGTCGGAGTCGAGTCGAGCGGGCCACGGATCTCCGTGCAGGTCACCCTCGCCTCGGGTGACGACGAGTGCACCGGGTTTGCCGAGGGATCCGCTGCGGCCTCCGCCCGGCTTCGACTGCTCGGCGACGCCACGCTGGACGCGCTTCGCCAGCTCGAACCCGCTGCGGAGCACCTCGCCATCGACACCACCCTCACCGCCCGGGTCGGCGCACACGACGTCGCGGTGGTCGTTCTCGTGGGTATCGATCCGCCTCACGAACAGCACCTGGCCGGGTCGGCGATCGTGCACCAGCACGCCGACGACGCCGTCGTCCGGGCTGTGCTCGACGCCACCAACCGCCGACTTCCCAATCTCGCTCGCGATCACGAACGAGCATGAGGGTTCATAGACCGTGATCGTGCGTCACCCGCGCGGGGTGATCCAGTTCGAGCGACCACTGATCATGGGCGTTATCAACGCCTCGCCCGAATCCTTCTCCGACTCGCCTGCGGAGGCCGCCGCTGCGGCTGCGCAACGAGCGGAGGGTGCGCTGAGCATGGTCGACGCCGGTGCAACGGTCATCGACGTCGGCGGTCAGTCCGCACGCACGGACCAACCCGAGATCGCCGTCGTCGAGGAGATCCACCGGGTGATACCGGTGATCACGGAGATTCGCCGAAGCAGCGACGTCTGCATCTCGATCGATACCTATCGAGCCGAGGTGGCGCAGGCCGCGCTGTCTGCCGGCGCTGACATCATCAACGACGTCTCGGGCCTCATGGACCCGGCGCTGCTCGAGGTCGTTGCCCGACAACGCGCGGGCATCGTCGTGATGCACACCCGGTTGGCGCCCAAGGTCCGGTTGACTCGGGAAGACCACCTTTACGCCTCACCCGAGGAGGTGGTCGATGACGTCGTCGGTTTCCTGTCGCAGCGCATCACGATGCTCACCGATGCCGGCGTCGATGCCGAACAGATCGTTGTCGATCCCGGACCGGACTTTGCGAAGACACCTGCGCAGACCGTCGCCGTGCTCTCCCGGATCGACGAGGTGGCGTCGCTCGGGCGGCCGGTGCTGCTCGCCCTCTCCCGGAAGGACTTCGTCGGCGCCGCAACCCGACGCCCGCCCCGCGACCGCAGCGCCGGGACGCTCGCGGCGATCGGCTACTGCATCGAGCGGGCGCCGTGCTCGGTGCTGCGCGTCTCGACGTCGGCGCGACCAAGGACTTCCTCGCGACCCTCGACGTGCTCGACGGGCGACGGGAGCTCCCGTGGAACGAGCCCCTGAGTGACGATCTCCGCTATGACCGCTGACCTCGTCACCGAGGCGAGGGGACCGACGCCCGGATGACCGCACTTCCCCCCCTCCCCGATGACCACCCGGTGATGGTCCGACGTCGCCGCATCGCCACGCTGGTCAAGTTGGGCAAGCGGGTCGGCTACACGGCCCTGCTCGTCGCCGTCGTCGTGTTCTTCGTCGGCCTGGCCGCCAACTTCCCACCGTGGAGCATCGACGTGATCGTCATCGCCCTCGTCGTGTCGATCGTCGTCCTGCCCGCCCCGATCGTCTTCGGGTACGGGATCAAGGCCGCGGAGCGGGAGGAGCGGGGTGGCGGCCGCTTCCACTGACGGCCCGAGCGGTTCGTCCCCTCCGCCCGAAGCCATCTAGCGTGTGACGGACCTGATCCCCGGGAGGCTCGCATGCGCTACCGCCGATTCGGCCAGTCCGAGCTCGAGGTGTCCGAGGTCGGCTTCGGGGTGTGGACCCTCGCCAGCGACTGGTGGGGCCACGTCGAGGACAAGCAGGGGATGATCCACGCCGCCCTCGATTCCGGGATCAACTTCATCGACACGGCGCCCGTCTACGGCGACGGCGGCTTCGGCGAAGAGCTCCTCCGCGACGTCCTGCGGACGAACCGCGACGAGATCGTCCTCACCACCAAGTGCGGCTACGACATCGAGGCCGAGCGTAAGTT
>JBJSXO010000147.1:0-3128 GCA_046086425.1 Actinomycetota bacterium
GTACATCGTCGAGCACTCGGGCGCGCGGGTGCTGCTCGTGGACCCGGAGCTCGACGAGGCGCTTGCGGGCGTGACGGCACCGCACCGGTTCGTGATCGGTGCGGAGTCCGACGAGGTGCTCTACCGCTTCGGGGTGGAGCCGACGCCGTGGCCGGAGCGCGACGAGGACGCCACGGCGACGATCAACTACACGAGCGGCACCACGGCCCGGCCGAAGGGCGTGCAGATGACGCACCGGAACCTGTGGATCAACGCGGCGACCTTCGGGTGGCAGCTGGGGATCACCGACGACGACGTGCTCCTCCACACCTTGCCCATGTTCCACTGCAACGGCTGGGGCACGCCGTACATGGTCACCGGGATGGGTGGCCGACACATCGTGCTGCGCAAGGTGGACGGCACCGAGATCCTCCGGCGGGTCGACGCCCACGGGGTGACCGTGCTGTGTGGGGCTCCGGCGGTGGCGGCGGCGGTCCTCGACGCGGCTGCGCTGTGGGACGGTCCCGTGCCTGGGCGCGACCGGGTGCGGATGGTGGTGGCGGGCGCACCGCCGCCGACGCGCACGATCGAGCGCATCGAGTCCGAGCTGGGCTGGGAGTTCATCCAGATCTACGGGCTCACGGAGACGTCGCCGCTGCTCACGATGAACCGTCGCCTGCACGAGTCCGACGCCGACGCCCCGGCGGCCCGGGCTGAGCGTCTCGGCCGGGCCGGGGCGCCTGCGCTCGGCGTCCGGCTGCGGGTCGACGCCCACGGCGAGGTGCTCGCGCGCGGCAACGTGGTGTTCGAGGGGTACTGGACCCAGCCCGAGGCCACGGCCGACGCGCTCGCGGACGGCTGGTTCCACACCGGGGACGGCGGCACGCTCGACGACGAGCACTACCTGACCATCGCCGACCGCAAGAAGGACGTCATCATCTCCGGAGGCGAGAACGTGTCGTCGATCGAGGTCGAGGACGCGCTGTTCAAGCACCCGGCCGTGGCCGAGGTCGCGGTGATCGGGGTGCCCGACGAGAAGTGGGGCGAGGCGGTGAAGGCGCTCGTCGTGCTGGTGCCGGGCGCGTCGGCCACCGAGGCCGAGCTCATCGCCCACACCAAGACCCTGTTGGCCGGGTACAAGTGCCCGAAGAGCATCGACTTCCCACCCGAGCTCGCCCGGACCGCGACCGGCAAGTTGCAGAAGTTCAAGCTGCGCGAGCCGTACTGGGCGGGCCGCACGCGCCAGGTCAACTGATCTCGGGCTGATCCCGGTCGCTCGGGTCGCGGCCCGCTACGGTCCGACGCGTGAGCACTGCCGCCCCGACGCCGACCCTGCGGCTCGAGCGGCGGTGCTGGGCGGCGGGCGAGCGGGTCGTGGTGGGCATCGACGAGGTGGGCCGGGGGGCGTGGGCGGGCCCGGTGACGGTGGCCGCGGTGGTGCCGGGCGACGTGCACCTGCGGGGCGTGCGCGACTCGAAGCAGCTCACGCGCAGCGCGCGCCAGCAGGCCGCCGAGGCCGTGCGCGACTGGGCCCGAGCCGTGGGCGTGGGCCACGCGTCGCACGAGGAGTGTGACGCGTTCGGCATGACCGAGGCGCTCCGCCTGGCTGCGCGCCGCGCGCTGGGCGAGCTCGCAGCCGCGGGGTTCGAGCCCGACCGGATCGTGCTCGACGGCACGCACGACTACCTGCGGCTCGGGGACCGGGTCACGACGGTGGTGAAGGGCGACGCCTCGGTGCTGTCGGTCGCCGCGGCGTCGTGCGTGGCGAAGGTGACGCGCGACGCGATCATGCGCGACGAATCCGAGCACTTCCCGGCGTACGGGTTCGATGCCAACGTGGGCTACCCGGCGCCGGTGCACCGGTGCGCGCTGGCGGCCTACGGGCCGAGCACCATCCACCGGCGGTCCTGGGTGTTCATGGAGCAGCTCGTCTGGCGAGGGCTGGCACCGCCACCGGGCCGGCTGTTCGCCTGAGACCCGGGCGACGCGTCCCGCCCCGCTTCGAGCCGTGGGCACCCGGCGCGGTCGCGTAGTCTGCCCCCATGGGCCAAGCGATCACCGTCACGTCCCGCGCCGGGTCGAGCGCGCGCGTGCGCATCTTCGACTGCAACCGCTCGCTGACCGGCATGGCCATCGAGACGTACGCGTCGGTCGAGGAGACCGGCGCCGGGCGCCCGCCCGACGTGCTCGCACGGCGGCTCTTCGATCTCGGTGCCGTGCGGGTCACGGTGTACTCGAGCGGCGTGACGGTCGAGGCCCCCGAGGACCGCTGGGGCGTCCTCGAGCCCGCGGTCACCGACGCGATCGGGAACCTCTTCGGCTACTACGGGGACGACGCCGGCTGGGCCCCCGACGCGCTGCGGGCGATCGGGGTGGAGCCGGTCCTCCCGCCCGAGCCCGCCGGCGACTGAGCCGGGGCGCTGCGGGTCGGCCCGGCCGATCTCCGCGTGCGGCGAGAGTGCGGGCTGGCGGGATCGAACACACGTTCGGTATACATGGGGGATGGCGCCACACCCCTCCCGGGTCCTGCCCTCCCCGGTCCTGCCCTCCCCGGTCCTGCCCCGGCGGGACGACGTAGCGCAGGCCGCGCTCGCGGCCGCGGCCCGACGGGCCCGCCCGGTCAGCGGCGCGCACGAGCGACTCGTCGAGGTCCCCGGCCCGCTCGGTGACCTCGTTCCCGGGCGCGGGCTGCGGCGCGGGTCGGTGGTCGTGGTCACGGGCGCGCCCGGAGCCGGGGCCACGTCGGTCGTCTTCGCCCTCGCCGCCGCGGTCACCACGGCGGGGGAGTGGGCGGCCGCGGTCGACCTCGACGGCACACTGGGCGCGCTCGCCGCAGCGGAGTCCGGCGTCGCCCTCGAGCGCTTCGCCCTGGTCCGTCCGCCCCGTGCCGGCGCCCTCGCGCCCGACCACGTAGCCGAGCTTCTCATAGGCCGCAACATGGGCATCCATGAAGCTGAACGCGCATTCATAGAGGGCTGTGTCAACGACCTGGCCACGGCCGGTGAGGTCACGATGGCGCAGCGCCATCATCGTACCGAAGGCCGCGTAGAGGCCGGTGATGCAGTCGGTGAGGCCGATGTTGGCCCGCGCCGGCGGGCGGTCGGGATCACCGGTGATGTGGCGCAACCCGCCGACGGCCTCGCAGACCA
>JBJSXO010000148.1:0-9308 GCA_046086425.1 Actinomycetota bacterium
CACCCGTTGAAGAGCCCCGCGGCGTCCTTGGCCGTCTTGTCGTCGGCCGCCGCCAGAGTCAGCAGGTGCACCTTGTCGGCCAGGTACTGCTTCTTCGCCCCGAAGGACCCGGTGCCGCCGGACATGTACGCCGTGGGCACCTTCGAGTCCTTCTTCAGCTGCGCCGCCACCTTGGCCCAGGTCAGCTTCTTCCCGGCCTTCTTGATGGCGGGGAGTAGCGTCTGCATGATCGTGCACTCGTTCGGCGCGAAGTCCTCGACGTACACCACCCCATTGATGGGCTTGGTGTCGCCGGCCGGCGCCCCGGCCTGGCTCTTCTCGTTGAACGTGGCGTCGAACTGCTTCCGGCACGATGCCTCGAAGGCGCTGTCCTTCTTGACCCCGTCCTTCGCCACCGTGGTGCGGGCGTCGAACGTCGTCACGCAGGGCGTCCCGGCGATGGTGCCCGGGAGCTGGGTGGCGCCGTAGACGGTACACATGGAGCTCGAGGCGTCGACGAGGATCGTCTGGAACCCGGCGTTGGAGCTCGCAGCCTCGGTGTAGAAGCCCTTCGAGCTCGTGAACGGGATCACGACGAAGACGGTGTCGACCCCGGCGGCCTTCATCGTGGCGACCGCGGCCGCGCTCTCCTTGTTGATGGTGTTGGGGTCGGCGGCGAGGCCGTTGACCTCGACCTTCGACGCGACGTTCAGCTTCAGCTTCTTCGCCTCGGCCTCCACCGCGTTCCCGGCCGCCTGTCCGCTGGGCTCGTTGCTGGAGAGGATGCCGATCTTGCTGGACGGCTTCACGAGGCCCTGTTCCTTGGTGACCTTCACCGCGTTGAGCCCGGCGAGCTCCGCCGGCGGCGCCAGGCTGAACAGGTTGTCACCGGCCGCCTTCTGGAGCGCGCCGTACACCGACTCACCGAAGAAGACCGGCGTCTGGTTGTCGACTGCGATGCAGCCGAGCGAGCTCGCCCGGAAGCCGTTGCCGTTGACGACCACGAAGGGCTTGTTGTCCTGGGTCGCCTGGGTGCACGCCTTCTCGAAGGTTGCGTTGCTGGTCGGATCCCAGACCGCGGGCTTCACCACGATCTTGCGCCCGTTGATGGGGCCGTAGTCGTCGGCGATGGACTGCCAGCGCTTGAGCAGGTTCCCCGTGGTCAACTTCTCCGAGAAGACGTTGCCGAACTTGGCGCGCAGACCGTCGAGGTCGGACACCAGCGCGACGATCTCGATCTCGTCGTCGGTGACGCCTTGGGTCGACGACTGGGCGCGCGTGGTGGCGCCTGCCGGCGCGACCGCAACGACTCCCAACAGGCCGACCAGCGCCAGCCCCGCGACGAGTCGGATGGGCTTGCGGATCATGTGTTTCCCCCTGGGTGGATCGGAGCCACCGGACGGCCGCTCCACATCGCCGCAACGGCGAGTGCGCGTACGTTAGCGGAACTCGCCGCGCCGCTCGCTGCGAGCCGGCCCGGAGCCAGCATCTCTGACGCTTGCGTCAGGCCCGGCGCACCGGCCGGCGCGCCGGGCCTGACGGGCCGGTGCGCAGTTGATACCGTTCCCGCCTCAGCGCCCGGTGGGTCGCGGGAGTGAGGGGGACGCGACCGATGGCCGAAGAGCCGATCGAGGCAACGCCGCAGGGCAGCACGGCCGCCGCCTTGACCGCGGTCGTCGTCGCCGAGGAGGAGGCCCGTCGGGAGGCCCAGGCCGCCGCCGAGGCCGGCGAGCTGCTCCCCGACGACCTGCTGCCCGGCGTCGGCGGCGACCCGATGCCCCTGCGCCAGGGCCTCGCCCTCGGGGGCATGGCGATGATCACCGCCCTGCTGCTCGTCAACGTGATCGAGACCTTCGACCAGGTGGCGCTGCAGGTTCTCGCCCCCGACATCCAGAAGACCCTCGACGTCTCGAAGACCACGCTCCAGGGCCTCACGTCGCTCGGCGGCGTCGTGCTCGTGCTCGCGACGCTGCCGTTCGCCTGGCTCGCCGACCGGTACTTCCGGACCAAGATCCTGGCTGCGGCCACCACGGTCTGGGCTGCGTTCATGGTGCTCACCGGCGTCGTCGCCACGCCCTTCCTCCTGGGCTGCGCGCGCGCCGGCGCGGGCTTCGGCGCTGCGGCGCGCATCCCGATCGCGCCGTCGCTCATCGCCGACCGGTACCCCATCGGGGTGCGCACCCGGATGTTCGCGTTGGAGAACCTCGGGCGCCCGCTCGGGCTCGTCATCGGACCGTTCATCGTCGGAGGTGTCGCGGCGCAAGCCGGAGGGGACGAGGGCTGGCGCTGGGCGATGGTGGCCATCGCGATCCCGGCGGTGTTCGTGTCGCTCGCACTGTTCTTCCTGCGCGAGCCGGCGCGCGGCGCCAACGAGCAGGAGGCGGTCCTCGGCCACGTGCTCGAGGACGACGACGAGCCGCCGGTGCGGCTCAGCTCGGTCGCGGCCCGGCTCAAGAAGGTGCAAACGTTCCGCTACCTCACCCTCGGCATCGGCATGCTCGGGTTCGCGCTGGTGAGCGTCCCGGTGCGGCTGAGCTTCCTGTTCGAGGAGACCTACGACTTCAGCGCGTTCAAGCGGGGGTGGGTGCTCTCGCTCACGTACATCCCGGCCCTGATCGTCATCCCCATCGCCGGGCGGTACGGCGACCGGCTCTTCCGCCGCGACCCCCGTTGGGCGGTCCGCCTGTTCGGTTGGCTGGTGATCGGGTACGGCCTTTTCCTCACCCTGGGCACCCAGCTCTCCCCCGTCGAACCGCTCATCGTGCTCATCGCCGTCGCCAACGCGTGCCAGCTCGCTGCGTTCACCCAGATCGGTCCCACCATCTCGGCCGTCGTCCCGTACCGGATGCGGGCCCAGGCCTTCGCGCTGATCGGCTTCTACATCTTCTTGCTCGGTGGGTTCTTCGGCGGGTTGATGGTGGCCGCGGTGGCCGACGCGTACGGCGAGCGCTCCGCACTGCTCGTGGTGGTCCCGGCCGCGTCCCTGCTCGGGGGCGTACTGGTGATGCGCGGGGCGAAGTTCATGAAGCGCGACATCTCGCTGGTCGTGGAGGAGCTGCTCGACGAGCAGGAGGAGCAGCGGCGCATCGCCGCCGACCCCGACGACGTGCCGGTGCTGCAGGTGCACAACCTCGACACCTCCTACGGGCCCGTGCAGATCCTCTTCGACGTCAACCTCGAGGTGCGCCGCGGCGAGGTGCTGGCCCTGCTCGGCACCAACGGCGCCGGGAAGTCGACCCTGCTCAAGACCGTGAGCGGCCTCGTGATCCCCGACCGGGGGGTCGTGCGGATGAACGGCCGCACGATCACCCTGACCGACCCGGAGATCCGCGTGGCCATGGGCATGATCCAGGTGCCCGGCGGCGAATGCATCTTCCCGAGCCAGACCGTGGCCGAGAACCTCGAGGTCTGGAGCTGGGTCATCGAGGACCCGGGCCGGCGCAAGGAGCGGATCGAGGCCGCGCTCGAGACGTTCCCGGCGCTCAAGGAGCGGCTCGGGTCGCGCGCCGGGTCGTTGAGCGGTGGCCAGCAGCAGATGCTCTCGGTCTGCAAGGCGGTGATGCTCGAGCCCGAGCTGCTGCTCATCGACGAGCTCTCCCTCGGCCTCGCCCCGCTCGTGGTGCAGGAGCTGCTCGGGGTCGTGGAAGGCCTGCGCTCCACCGGGGTCACGATGGTCATCGTCGAGCAGTCGGTCAACGTGGCGCTGTCGATCGCCGACCGCGCGATCTTCATGGAACGGGGCCGGGTCCGGTTTGAAGGACCGGCGAGCGAGCTGCTCGAACGCGACGACCTCCTGCGGGCCGTGTTCCTGTCGGGCGAGGGCGCGTGATGCCCACCCTCGCGCTGACCGTCTCCCAGCAGATCGTGTTCAACGGCATCGTCCGGGGGATGGTGTACGGCCTCGTGGCCATCGGCATCGTGCTGATCTTCCGCGCGTCGGGTGTCATCAACTTCGCCCAGGGCCAGTTCGGTGCCCTCGCCGCGACCACGCTGTCGATCCTCGCCGTGAACGTCGGGCTGCCGCTCTGGCTCACCATCCCTGCTGCACTCCTGTGCGGCGCGCTCCTCGGCATGCTGACCGAGCTCCTGGTCGTACGCCGGCTCTTCACCAAGCCCCGGCTCCTGCTCTTCGTCGCCACCATCGGCGTCTCACAGGTCATCCTGCTCGTGCAGCTCCGGCTCCCCACGGTTCGCTACAACCTGCCGTTCCCGACTCCGATCAGCGGTCGGTGGGACGTCAACAGGAACTTCAGCATCCGCGGCGAGCACCTCGTGGTGCTGATCGCCGTCCCGATCATCGTGGTCGTCTTCACGTTCCTCATGCAGCGGACCCGCTTCGGCCTCGCCGTCCGGTCCGCGGCCGACAACCCCAGCGGCGCCTCGCTCTCGGGCGTGCGGGTAAAGGCGGTGTCGACGCAGGTGTGGATGATCGCCGGGCTCTTCGCAGCCATCAGCGCGATCATCGCGGCGCCGGTGCTCGGGCAGCGCACCACCGACATCGGCGAAGCGCTCGGGCCGGACCTGCTCCTGCGCGGTCTCGCGGCGGCGCTCGTCGGCGGGATGGTGTCGTTCCCGTTGGCCATGGTGGGGGGCATCGCCATCGGCGTGATCGAGGTGCTGGTGATCTCGAACACGCCGGGATCGCCCGGCACGAACACCCTGGTGATGTTCGTCCTGCTCGTGGTGCTGGTGCTGTTCCGCGCTCGCTCGCAAGCCGCCGACGACTCGTCGTGGACCCTCACCCCGCGCAGTCGCGTCGCCAACGCCGAGCTGCTCAAGCATCCGCTCGCCCGCGCCGCCCGGTACGTCGGCTACGGGATCCTGCTCGCCGTGGGCCTCGCGCTCCCCCTGTTCCTCACGGAGGCCACGAAGCTCAACGATGCGGCCTACATCCTGGTCTTCCTGATGGTCGCGGTGTCGGCGACGGTGCTCACCGGCTGGGCCGGCCAGCTCTCCCTCGGGCAGTTCGCGTTCGTGGCGATCGGCGCGTACATGACCGCCTACTACGGACAGCACGGTCAGGCCGGGGGGAGCGGCTTCGGCATCCTCATCGCGGTGGGCCTCGGCACCCTGTGGGGCATCCTGGTCGCCCTGGTCATCGGCATCCCCGCGTTGCGGGTGCGCGGTCTGTACCTCGCGATCATCACGCTCGGCTTCGCCCTCGCGGTCAGCGACTTCGTGCTGCTCCAGAAGCGGCTCAACGCCTCGTTCACCGGGTACGGGACCCGGCTCGTCCCTCCGGTGATCGACCTCCCGGTCATCGGGCGGTTCGATCTCGCGAGCGACAAGCAGGCGTACTACTACTTCTGCTTCGCCGCGCTGCTCGTGGTGATCGCCATCGTCGCGCACCTACGGCGGACCGGCATCGGTCGGTCGCTGGTCGCAGTGCGCGACAACGACAACAACGCATCCGCGTACACGGTGTCCCCCACGCGGGCGAAGCTCATCGCCTTCGCGCTCTCGGGCGGCGTCGCCGCCTTCGCCGGTGGCCTGTTCGCGGCCCGCAACAGCACGATGATCCCCGACTACTTCACCCCGGCCCAGTCGATCCGGGTGCTGTCGGTGTCGGTCGTCGGCGGTCTCACCTCGGTGACCGGGGCCATCCTCGGCACGCTCGTGATCGTCGCCCTGCCGCTGGTGTTCAGCAACACCCCGCAGCTGCAGCTGTTCGCCAGCGGTATCGGCATGCTGATCCTCATCCTCTACATGCCGGGCGGCCTCATCTCCGCGGTCGACGCCGCCCGCGACCAGCTCCTCGCCTACGTCGCCCGGCGCACGGGCTGGGAGCCCAAGCGCGGACGCGACACGAGCAGCGTGGCCTCCCTCTCGGCGCGGGCGCGCACGGAGGAGGTCGCCGACGAGGCGGTGCCGCTGCGCACCGAGGACGTGAGCGTGCGCTTCGGCGGGCGCTTCGCGGTCAACGGGGTGAGCATCGAGGTGCGCCCGGGCGAGGTGGTCGGGCTCATCGGCACCAACGGCGCGGGCAAGACCACGTTCATGAACGCAGTGTCGGGCTTCGTGCGCGCCACCGGCACGATCGAGCTCTTCGGCGAGCGCATCGACGGCAAGCCGGCCTACCGCCGCTCCCGCTACGGCATGGGCCGCGCCTTCCAGAACGCACGCATCTTCGGCGGTCTCAGCGTGCGCGAGACGATCATGGTGGCGCTCGAGGCCCGGCAGCGCTCGCTGCTGCTGCCGTCGATGCTGTCGTTGCCGCCGTCGCCGTGGGCCGAGCGCACCAAGCGCGCCCAGGCCGAGGAGATCATCTCCTACCTCGGCCTGAGCCGGTACGCCGACAACCTCGTGAGCGAGCTCTCCACCGGCAGCCGCCGCATCGTCGAGCTCGGCGCGCTGCTCGCCCTCGACACCCGCCTCATGCTCCTCGACGAGCCCACCGCCGGGGTGGCCCAGAAGGAGACCGAGGCCTTCGGTCCACTCATCAAGGCCATCCAGCAGGACCTGGGGTCGTCGATCCTCATCATCGAGCACGACATGCCGATGGTGATGTCGATCAGCGACCGGATCTACTGCCTGGAGGCCGGTGCGGTGATCGCCGAGGGCATCCCGGCCATGGTGCGCAACGACCCTGCGGTCATCGCGTCGTACCTCGGCACCGACGAGCGGGCCATCCAGCGCTCCGGCACCGCCGGCGCGGCGCCGGCCGCCACCACCGACGCGTCCCGCTGACCGACGGCCGGGGACGGCCCGGTGCACGACGCGCCGTGCCATGATCACGCGTATGACCGAGCCGATCCAGACCCAGGCCGGAGCCGCGTTCACCCGGCTCCTCGACACTCTCGCCGAGATCCAGTCGCGCTACCTGTCGCCCGAGTTCGGGATCACGGATCCCGACAGCGCCGCCGAGGGGCACCGGCTGCTCGTGCACCAGCTCGACACGGCGCTGTCGATGTACTTCGAGCAGGACGCCGCGCACCCGGACTGGCGCCGGATCGTCGGCCCCCACCGCAAGGCGCTCGGCGACAACACCGACGCCATCTACTTCACCGCACCCGTCGACTCCGCGTACTCCTACCGCGTCACCGGCAACCTCGCCGGCGCGGCGTACACCTCGTTCACGGTCGAGGCCGGCGCGACCGACGGCCGGTACGCGGCGCAGACCGCCGGGGTGCTCAACGACACCGACTTCGACGTAGCCGCCGACGGCTCGTACGAGATCTTCTTCGGCGGCACGCCCCGGGAGCGCAACTGGCTGGCGCTGCCCGACGGCGGCGGCCTCGTCACCACCCGTCACTACTTCGAATGGCCCGAGCCCGCCGCCGCCGACGACACGCTCGTGATCCCCCTCACCATCGAGGTGCTGGAGGAGGTCGGTCCGCCGCCCCGGCCCGACGACGCGTCGATCGCGGCCGGCATCGACCGCATGACCACGTTCATGCGCGGCCGCACCATCGACCAGCCGCCCCGCGGCTCGGTACCGCTGCCCACCTGGGTCGGCCTCACCCCCAACGAGTTCCCCACCCCCGAGAAGCCCGGCGACCTCGCCTTCGCGGCGTTCGACGCGGCGTACTCCATGGCGCCCTACTTCCTCCAGCCTGACGAGGCGCTGGTGATCACCGGCCGCTGGCCGGAGTGCCGCTTCGCCAACGTCTGCCTGTGGAACCGCTTCCTCCAGACCTACGACTACGTGCACCGCCGGGTCGGGCTGAACCGCTCGAACACCGTGCTCGAGGCCGACGGCTCGTGGCGGATCGTGCTCGCCCACGAGGACCCCGGGGTGCCCAACTGGCTCGACACCGAGGGCCGCCCCTTCGGGCAGGTCTACTGGCGGTACTTCCTGCCCGAGGGGGACATCGCCACCCCGCAGGCCACCGTGGTCACGCTCGCCGACCTCCGGGGCTGACCGTCCCGCCCGGCTCCGAGCCCCCCGGGGCGCGGGAGCCCAGCGCGTCGGCGACGAACGCCGTGACCGCCGGGTCGTCGGGCTCGCCCACGAACCCGGCCACCGGCTCCCCGGCGTCGAGGCGCGCCCGCACCGCCGCGCCGGCGCGCGTGGCGTCGGGGTCCACCACCACCGCCACGGTGTCGGGAGTGGCCGCAGTCGGGTCGGCCGCGTCGGCCTGGTCGGCCAAGTCGTTCGGTTCGGCCAGGTCGTTCGGCTCGGCCGCGTCGGCCGGGCTCATTCGCCGGTGTGGAGGCGCCCGTAGCGCCCCTGGAAGTACAGGAGCGGCCCGGCGTCGTGGGTGACGCCGAGGTCGAGGACCCGGCCCACCACAATGATGTGGTCGCCCCCGTCGTACTCGGCCCAGAACTCGCAGTCGAGGTAGGCGAGGGTGTCGTGGAGCACCGGCGAGCCGCCGACGCCGAGATGCCAGTCGATCCGGGCGAACCGGTCGACGTCCGGGGTCGAGAAGAGCCGGCTGAGCTCCTCCTGGTGCTCGCCGAGGATGTTCACCGCGAACTTGCGGGCCCGCTCGATCCTCGGCCAGGTGCTCGACGTCCGGGCCACGCTGAACAGCACCAGCGGGGGGTCGAGCGACACCGAGGTGAACGAGTTCACCGCCAGGCCGGCGGGCTCGCCGTCGGCGACCGCGGTGATGACGGTCACCCCGGTCGCGAACCGGCCCAGGACCGTGCGGAACCCGGCCTGGTCGGGCGTGAGGACGTTCTCGCGGGCGGGGGCCGGCTCCTGGCTCATGGGGTGGTCACGCTCACGACGGCGCTCAGAGCCGGTCCAGCGCGATCTGCATCCCCTCGTGCGCGGCGATGACGTCCGGTCCGCCCACCTGCGCCGACAGCTGCTGCGCGTGGTCGAGGATGCGGTCGATCTCGTCGTCGGAGTGCGTGGGGCAGTGGTGGAACAGCACGAGGTGCTTCACCCCGGCCTCCCGGGCGACGTGCACCGCGTACTCGATCGACGAGTGGCCGAAGTGACGCTTCACCTCGTACTCCTCGAGCGTGTGCTGCGCGTCGTGGACGAGGACGTCGACCCCGTCACAGAGCTCGAGCACCCCCGGCGGCACGTAGTCGTCGGGGTCGTCGGCAACGCAGCCCGGTCCGTGGTCGGAGATGTAGGTGACGGTCCGCCCCTCCAGCTCGACCCGGAAGCCCAGCGCGGGATCGGTGTGGCGGACCCAGCGGCTGAGCACCTTGGCGCCGTTGAGCGCGTAGGCGTCGTTGCCGACGTCCTGGAAGACGACGTCGCCCCCGAGCTGTTCAGGGGTGATCGGGAAGAACGGCGGTCGCATCACCTCGGCGAACACGTCGCCGAGGGCGCCCTCGAGCTGGCGCGGCCCGTGGACGGCGATGCGCGCGTCGGGGCGAAAGGCTGGGGTGAAGAACGGCAGGCCGATGATGTGGTCCCAGTGCAG
>JBJSXO010000149.1:0-11478 GCA_046086425.1 Actinomycetota bacterium
CATCGCCCGCAACATCGCGGCGACGCGCGATGCGTACGGGCTCTCGTCGATCCAGCCCACCAACTTCGACTACAACGAGGAACTCACGCCCGAGGTCGTCCAGGCCAACAAGACGACCATCGACAACGCGCGCCTCTGGGACCCCGCCGTGCTCGAGGCCGTCTACGGCCAGGTCCAGGAGCTGCAGACCTACTACACGGTCGACGACGTCGACGTGGACCGCTACCTGGTCGACGGAGAGGTCGTGCAGACCGCATCGTCGCTGCGCGAGATCGACGGCACCGCACTGCCCACCCAGTCGTGGATCAACGAGAAGACCGTCTACACCCACGGGTACGGCGTGATCGCGTCGCCGATGAACCGGGCCGTCCAGGGCGGTCCCAGCTTCTTCGCCAGCGACATCCCGGTCCAGGACAACGGGATCGCGGTCAGTGCGCGCGGGGCACGGATCTACTTCGGGGAACAGCAGGGCGGGTACGTCATCGTCGGTGCGAAGCAGCCCGAGTTCAACTACCCGCGCCAGGGCGTGCGGGATGCCACGACCCGCTACTCCGGTGACGACGGTGTCGGCCTGAGTGGTTTCGTTCGTCGGGCGGCATTTGCGCTGCGGTACAACGACGTCAACATCATGGTGTCGGGCCAGATCCGGCCGGACACGTCGAAGATCATCATGTACCGGTCGATCCGTGACCGGGTCGCGAAGCTCGCGCCGTTTCTCCGGCTCGACACCGATCCCTATGCGGCGGTGGTCGACGGGCGCACGAAGTGGGTCGTCGACGCGTACACGGCGACGTCGAAGTACCCGTACTCGCAGTACGTCGACGGCGTCGGTGGGATCACCGGCCGCTTCAACTGCGTGCGCAACTCGGTGAAGGTCGTGATCGACGCGTACGACGGCACCGTCGCCTTCTACGTCGTCGACCCCGACGACCCCATCATCCGGTCCTGGCGCAGCGCATTTCCCGACCTGTTCAGCGATTTCACGGACATGCCCGAGGGGCTCAAGGACCACCTGCGCTACCCCGAGGACCTGTTCCGCATCCAGACCGACGTCTACGCCACGTACCACGTGGTCGAGCCCCGCCGGTTCTTCCAGGGCTCCGAGCGCTGGCTGATCTCGCCCGACCCCAACGAGGCGATCAGCGGCGTCACGACACTCGCGCCGAGTGACCCCGACACCCAGGCCAACAGCGGGCGCGCGCCGTCGATCCGCGCGACGTCGAAGCGGCAGGACCCGTACAACCTGTACATCCGGTTGCCCGGAGACGACCGCGAGACGTTCATGATCATCCAGTCGTTCGTGCCGGTGTCGCAGAACAACGAGCAGCTGCGCCTCGTGTCGTTCCTGACCGCGAAGGCCGATCGCCGGAACTACGGGGAGCTCGACTCCTTCGTGATGCCCCAGGGATCCCTGGTCGACGGGCCGGTACAGGCCGCGCTCAAGATCAACCAGGACGCCGTGATCGCATCGCGCTTCACCCTCCTCGACCAGCAGGGCTCGCGGCTCATCCGCGGAACGGTGCAGCTGATCCCGGTCGGGAACTCGATCATCTACGTCCAGCCCATCTACGTGGAGAACGAAGGCAGCGCCCGCTTCCCCGTGTTCAACTCCGTGGCCGTGTTCGCCCAAGGCCGCAACCCGGTGCTGGCGCAGAGCGTGAACGAGGCCATCGCCGCCCTGTTCCCCGCGACCGCCGGTGGGGTCAGCCCTCCGTCGATCCCGACCACCCCGACGCTGCCGGACACGCCGGTGGCACCGGGCTCGGTCGAGGCGCTCCTCCAGGAGGCCGCCGCGAAGTTCACCGCTGCCGACGCCGCGCTGCGGGCGGGCGACCTCGGCCGCTACCAAGCGCTGGTACGGGAGGCCCAGGACCTCGTGACCCGGGCCCAGCAGCAGCTCAACACCAGCACCGCTGCGGCGCCGTCGACCACCACGACCACGACCCAGCCCGCCTCCTCGGCCTGACCGGTCCCACCTCCCCGGCCGGTCCGACCGGCCCGCCGGGGTCGCTGCGGGGCCGGATGATTGTTACTATCGCCGTAGTGGAAATCCCGGCGGCCCCCACGCCGCGGAGTTCCTGTCCCGCCCGTCGGCTCCCGATCCCGGAGTGATCCATGTCCGTCAGCGGCATCGACCTCGGCAAGTACAAGCTCGGGTGGTCCGACACCCAGGACGAGTACGTCTACAAGCCCAAGAAGGGCATCAACGCGGACGTCGTCAAGGACATCTCGCACCACAAGAGCGAACCGGACTGGATGACGAAGTTCCGGCTCGACGCACTGAAGCGCTTCGAGCGCAAGCCCATGCTCAAGTGGTTTGCGCGCAACATGCCCGATATCGACTTCGACGACATCTACTACTACATCAAGCCCATCGACAAGCAGGTCTCCGACTGGGACATGCTTCCCGAGGGCATGAAGTCCACCTACGAAAAGCTGGGCATCCCCGAGGCCGAGCGGAAGTTCCTCGCCGGGGTCACCGCGCAGTACGAGAGCGAGGTCGTCTACCACAAGAACCGCGACGATCTCGCCGCGATGGGCGTGCTGTTCACCGATATGGACAGCGCGCTGCGCGACTACCCGGAGATCGTGCAGGAGCACTTCGGAACCGTGATCCCGCCCGGTGACAACAAGTTCGCCGCGCTCAACTCTGCGGTGTGGAGCGGCGGGAGTTTCATCTACGTGCCACCCGGGGTCCATGTCGACATGCCGCTGCAGGCGTACTTCCGGATCAACGCCGAGAATGCCGGGCAGTTCGAGCGAACCTTGATCATCGCCGACGAGGGTGCGTCGGTGCACTACGTCGAGGGCTGCTCGGCGCCGGTGTACAGCTCCGACTCGCTGCACTCCGCCGTGGTCGAGCTCATCGCCAAGCCCGGCGCTCGGATCCGCTACACGACGATCCAGAACTGGTCGCCCAACGTCTACAACCTGGTCACCAAGCGGGCCCGGGCCGAGACCGAGGCCACCGTCGAGTGGATCGACGGCAACCTCGGCTCCAAGCTCACGATGAAGTACCCGGCTGTGGTGATGACCGGACCCAAGGCGCACGGCGAGGTGCTGTCGGTGGCGTACGCAGGCCCGGGCCAGCACCAGGATGCCGGGGCGAAGATGACCCATGCCGCCCCGGAGACCACCTCGATCATCGACTCCAAGTCGATCTCGAAGGACGGCGGCCGTACCACCTACCGCGGTCTCGTGCGGGTGGAAGACGGCGCGTACGGGGTGAAGAGCCACGTCCGGTGTGACGCGCTCATCCTCGACGAGGAGAGCCGGTCCGACACCTATCCCTACATGGAGATCGAGGAGCAGGACGCCCGTGTGGGCCACGAGGCGTCGGTCTCGAAGGTCGGTGACGACCAGCTCTTCTACCTGATGAGCCGAGGGCTCGACGAGCAGCAGGCCATGGCCATGATCGTCAACGGGTTCATCGAGCCGATCACCAAGACCCTGCCGATGGAGTACGCGGTCGAGTTGTCGCGCCTCATCGAGCTGAACATGGAGGGCGCGGTCGGCTGATGCCGCCGCCCACCATCCGCACGATGATCCGACGAAGACCAGTTTCACGACCGACGCATCGCGCGCGCTCGGAGGCCCCGAGTGGCTGGCGAGCCGCAGGCTCGCAGCCGCCGAGCACCTGGCCGACCTCACCTGGCCGACCGCCGCCGAGGAGATCTGGCGCTACTCGGCCATCGACCGCTTCGACCCGGAGCGCTACTCGCCGATCCCGGCGGAGGAGCTGGGGAGCCCCGGGGTCGAGCCGGCTCCCGGGGGTGGTCTGCTCGCGGCCGAGGCCGGGGAGCGCTCCGGGCTCGTCGTCGTGCGCAACGGCCGGGTCGTGCACCACGAGCTCGACCCCGAGCTCGAGGCCAAGGGTGTGCACGTGTGCGGGCTGGCCACCTGTGCCGCGGGTGAGGCCGAACCGTGGCTCGGGCGGTGCAGCGATGCCTCGCCCGACCCGTTCACCGTGCTGCACGACGCGTTCCTCGCCGGGGGGGCCTTCGTCGGCATCCCCGCCGGGGTGGTGGTCGACAAGCCCATCGTGGTCCTGCACTGGTCCCACGGCGACGGCCGTGCCAGCTTCCCGCACACGCTGGTCGTCGCGGGCGCAGCGGCCGAGGTGTCCGTCGTCGACCGGTTCGCGTCCGCCGGGGGCGACCATCTCGTCGACGCCGTCGTGGAGCTGGTGCTCGACGACGGAGCGAACGTGCGGTACCTGTCGGTGCAGGAGCACGGCCCGAAGACCTGGCAGATCGCACTCCAGCGTGCGCACCTCGGACGTGACGCCCATCTGCGCTCGTCGGCGGTGGCGCTCGGTGGCGGGTACGCACGCCTGCGCAGCGAGTCACGCCTCGACGGCACCGGAGCCGAGAGCGACCTGCTTGCGGTGTACTTCGGCGACGGTAACCAGACGCTCGACTTCCGAACGCTCCAGGACCACGCGGCGCCACGGACGCGCAGCGACCTGTTGTTCAAGGGCGCCGTGGAGGACGAGGCGCACTCGGTCTACTCGGGGCTCGTGCGCCTCCGGCCCGAGGCCCAGCACGCCGAGGCGTACCAGACGAACCGCAACCTGGTGCTGTCGGAGGGAGCAGGCGCGGAGTCGGTGCCGAACCTCGAGATCGAGGCGAACGACGTGAAGTGTGCCCACGCGAGCGCCGTTGGTCCGGTGGACGACGACCAGCGCTACTACCTCGCCACCCGCGGCATTCCGCCCGAGGAGGCCGACCGCCTGATCGTCATGGGCTTCTTCGAGGACGTGATCGCGAAGCTGCCGGTGCGCTCGCTCGTCGAACCGCTCCGTGAGGCCGTGACCCGCAAGATCGAGCACCGGGGTCACGCGCGTGCGCCGCATGAGTGAGGGCGGCGCGGTACGCGAGGTGCGGGCGTGCTCCACCGACGATCTCGAGCCGGGTTCGGCGCGGCGTGTCGACGTCGACGGGCACCGGCTGTGCGTGGTGCGCATCGGTGACGACTGGCACGTCATCGGCGACCGTTGCTCTCATGAGGACTACTCGCTCGCCGAGGGTGAGGTCTGGGTCGACGAGTGCGAGATCGAGTGCCCCAAGCACGGCTCGACCTTCTCCCTGGCCTCCGGTGAGCCGCAGAGCCTCCCGGCGACCCGGCCGGTCCCCGTCTACGCCGTACGGGTCGAGGGCGACGCCGTGCTCGTCACCGTGGGGGGCTCGGCGTGAGCCGACTGGTGATCTCTGGGCTGCGGGCGTCGGTCGACGGGTTCGAGATCCTGCGTGGGGTCGACCTCGATGTCGGCTCGGGCGAGGTCCACGTGGTCATGGGCCCGAACGGGTCGGGGAAGTCCACGTTGTCGCACGTGGTGATGGGCCGGGGTGACTACGCGGTCCTCGGCGGCTCGGTCACCCTCGACGGTGACGAGCTGCTCGGCCTCCCGACGTGGGAGCGAGCGGCCCGGGGCCTCTTCTTGGCCATGCAGTACCCGGTCGCGGTGCCGGGTGTCCCGGTCGGCGACCTGGTCGCGGCGGCCGCCCGCGCTCGCGGTGAGGACCCGACGGCGCTGGCGCAACGCGTGGGTGAGGAGGCGGCCCGTCTCGCCGTGCGGGACGAGTTCTTCACGCGCGGCGTGAACGACGACTTCTCGGGTGGCGAGCAGAAGCGGATGGAGACCCTCCAGCTCGCGGTGCTCCGGCCGAAGATCGCCGTGCTCGACGAGATCGACTCCGGTCTCGACGTCGATGCGCTGGCCGACGTCGCTCGGCGGGT
Organism: Actinomycetota bacterium; assembly: GCA_046086425.1. Lineage (GTDB taxonomy): Bacteria > Actinomycetota > Acidimicrobiia > IMCC26256 > PALSA-555 > CAIUKV01. The sequence continues at coordinate 5,740 of JBJSXO010000149.1, forward strand.
CGAGGCGATGACCCACGACGACGGGCTCGGGGTACTCGCCATCACGCACTACGCCCGCCTGCTGCGGGAGCTGCGGCCCGATCGGATCCACGTGCTGATGGCCGGGCGGATCGTGGCCAGCGGCGGTCCGGAGCTTGCCGACGAGCTCGAGGCCTCGGGGTACGAGGGGCTTGCCGCCGAGCGCGGGATCCGTGAGCTCACGCTCGAGAAGCCGGTGGCCGCCGACCCGTTCGCCGAACCGGGCTTCTGAGCGACGCCGGCGCCGTCGGCTCAGGGTCGCTCGGCGCCGCGGACCGTCACGGTCGTCGTCTCGATTGCTGCGCCCATCGTCGTACGGGACTCGTCACGCGCGCCGTGGGTGGTCGCAGTGAGCATGAACAGGGTGCGCCCGTCGGTACCGCCCAGAGCGCACGCGATGCCGTGGCGGCCCGGGGTCTCGACGACGTCGGTAACGGTGCCACCGGCCACTACGCGCACGAACCGGTCTGTGACCGGAGCCGCGATCCACACGCCGTCCTCGGCGTCGAGGCACATGCCGTCGGGATGATCGGGCAGCGCAGCCCACACGCGCCGACCCGTGAGCGCGCCGTCCTCGGCGAGGGCGAAGGCGGTGAGGCACCGGCCCGAGCTCTCGGCGACGACGAGCGTCCGGTCGTCGTTGGCGACCGCCATCCCGTTGGCCATCCGCAGGCCGGCTGCGGCCTCGTGCACGGATCCGTCGGGATCGACCCGGAGGAGCGCCGCCGCGACCGGGGCACCACCGCCGCGTAGGTCGTACCCGAACTGGCCGACGAACGCGTGCCCCCGGCGGTCGACGACCATGTCGTTGATCTCGTGGGGGGCGATCGCCGACAGGTCGGCATGGACGTGCTGTGCGTGTCCGTCCCAGCGAATGATGCGCCGGGTCGCCATCGACGACACCAGCAAGCTCCCGTCGGGCAGCCACCCGAGACCGGACGGCTGCTCGACCTCGACCACGGTCGACACCGCACCATCCTCGGTCACCGCCAGCACGGCGTCGCCGTGCATGTCCGAGACGAAGAGGGTGTCGCCCCGCCAGCGCGGTCCCTCCAGGAACGAGCGACCGGTGACGAGGGGAGTGACTGCGGCCATGCCGGCCGCATCCTACGAGGGGGTCGACGTCAGCGCAGGAGGTGGCCGACGACCACGACGACCCCGACGAACAGCCCTGCGATCGCGAAGCAGGCCAGGTACACCGGCGCCATCGACGGTCTGGGGCGTGGCACCGGTCCCCGCTTGCTCGTCAGGTGATGACGACAGGGGTGCCGAGCGGAACCTGGGTTGCGATCGCCACGATGGCGTCGTTGGGCAGGCGGATGCAGCCGTTGGACACGTTCTGACCGACCAGCTCGGGGTTGTTGGTGCCGTGGATCGCGATCTGACCCGGTCCGCCGTTGAACTCGAACAGCACGTCGCTGAACCCGGACAGGCCCAACGCAAAGGCTCCGTACGAGCCGCCGGAGCGCGTGCGCAGGTCCACCGGGTCGGTCACGTAGTAGGTGCCCAGCGGCGTGGGCGTGCGGTCGGCACCGACGACGGCCGGCGAGCTGAGGACCTCCACGCCGTCCTTGTACACCCGCACCATGTGCTCGCCGAGGTCGACCGTGATCCGGTACGGGTTCGACGACAGGGTCACATCGCTCAGCCGGATCCAGCCCTCGGTCTGGTTCGGTCGGATGGGCAGGAGCACCTTCAGCCAGTCACCCTGTCGCTCGGTGACGAGGAGCGTCCGGGGCTGCTGGTAGTCGGTCTTCTCCGACAGCGACGCGATCACCCGCGTGCCGTTGGGCGCGTCGAACGCCTCGAGTATGGGCACCTTCGTCGTGGCGACGTCGGCGGGCTTGGGGAGCGTGGTGGAGGGTGCCGGTGGGAGGGTGGTGGTCGGGGCGCTCGGCGCCGCCGTGGCGACCGTCTGCTGCTGGCCGGAGGTGAGGAGGATCCCGCCACCGACGAGCGCCATCACCACCACGGCTCCGGCGACGAGGACCCAGGTGCGGCGGTGCCGGCGAGCGCGCCGTTCCCGCCGCGACGGGACGCGGCGGGCGCCGTCCGAGGCGATGGTCGGCTCGGTCATGGCCCTCGATCATATCCGTGTGGTGCGACCGCCCCCGGACGGTGAGCGGTGGACCGGCTCAGTGCGCGGCGGGCTCGGACTCCTCGGCGGCGAGCATCATCAGGCGCAGGTCGAGCAGGAAGTCCACGACCTCGGCACCGGAGATCAACTCGCGGCTGGTGAACTCGCGCAGCGCGTCGTCGATCCGGAGGGTCAGGGCCTGGTCGTCCATCGTGGCTCCTCTGGGCTCGCGCACCGCCCGGAGGCCCGGGAGTGCTCGTTCGACTACTGACCGTAGCGTGAACGTAGCGCTTCCGCTGTCACATTCCGCGTCAGGCGGGAGACGGCTCGGGGCGGGCCCCGACCGCGACCTCGCCTCAGGTCGTGGTGGCCTCGTCGAGACCCTGCTGGAGGACGTTCCAGGCCAGGGTGGCGCACTTGATCCGGACGGGGAACTTCACGACGCCCTGGAGCGCCTCGAGGTCGCCGAGGCGGACGCCCTCGAGCTCAGCGGCCAGGTCGGTTTCCTCGCCACCCTCGAGCTTGGACTCGTGGATCGACATCAGCGCCTTGAACGCGCCGATGAGGGTACGGGCCTCGTCGACCGTCTTGCCTTTCACCGCTGCGCTCATCATCGAGGTGGAAGCCTGGCTGATCGAGCAACCCTGCCCACCGGTCCGGACGTCGGTCACGACCCCGTCCTCGACCTCGATGTACAGCAGGACCTCGTCGCCGCAGAGCGGGTTGAACCCCTCGACCCGGTGGGCCGGGGGCACCGGGAGCTCGCCCCGGTTGCGGGGGGCCCGGTAGTGGTCGAGGATGATTTCGCGGTAGAGGTCTTGCAGCCCTGACATTGACGTTCCTCGGCTCTCAGATCGCGAAGAAGGCTTCGGCCTTCGCCAGCGCGTCGACGAGCGCGTCGGCGTCGGTGCGGTCGTTGTACACCCCGAACGAGGCCCGGGTCGTGGCGGGCACGCCCAGCACCCGCATGAGGGGCTTGGCGCAGTGGTGCCCGGCCCGCACGCACACCCCCTCCTCGTCGACCACCTGGCTGACGTCGTGGGCGTGGATGTCGTCGAAGAGGAAGGAGATGACGCCTCCGCGGTCCTCGGCCCGGGGTGGGCCGTACACGGTGAGTGCGGGGCCGAAGCGGTCGGCCAGCGCGTCGAGGGTGTACTGCGTCAGCTCCCGCTCGTGGGCCCGGACCGCGTCCATGCCGATCGCCTCGAGGTACTCGATCCCGGCGCCGAAGCCCACCGCATCGGCGATGGCCGGCGTTCCGGCCTCGAACTTCCACGGGATGTCGTTGGTGGAGAACCCCTCGGTGGTGACGTCGCGGATCATCTCGCCCCCGCCCAGGAACGGCGGCATGGCCTCGAGCAGCTCGGCCCGCGCCCACAGCGCGCCGATGCCGGCGGGGCCGAGCAGCTTGTGCGACGAGAAGGCCATGAAGTCTGCGCCCCAGGCCTCGACGTCCACCGGGGTCTGGGGGACGGCCTGGCAGCCGTCGACGAGCACGTGGGCCCCCGCCGCCCTGGCCGCACTCGCGAGCCCGGCGACGTCGACGATGGTGCCGGTGACGTTGGACATCGCCGTGACCGCGAGCAGCGACGCGCCGTCGAGAATCCGGTCGAGGTCGGTGAGGTCGAGGCGTTGGTCGTCGGTCAGTGGGATCCAGCGGATCTCCACGTCGCGCTCCTCGCGCAGCATGTGCCAGGGCACGACGTTCGCGTGGTGCTCGAGGTGGGTCAGCACGATCACGTCGCCGGCCCGCAGGTTCGCCCGCGCCCAGGAGTAGGCGACCAGGTTGATGGCCTCGGTGGCGTTGCGCGTGAAGACGATCTCGCGGGGTTCCTGCGCCCCGACGAAGCGGGCGACCGTGGCTCGGGCCGCCTCGAACGCCGCGGTGGCCTCCTCGGCGATGAGGTACACGCCGCGGTGCACGTTGGCGTACGACTCGCGGTAGACGCGGTCCATGGCGTCGAGCACGGACTGGGGCTTTTGCGCCGATGACGCGGAGTCGAGGTACACGAGCCGCTTGCCGTTGACCTGGCGCTTCAGGATGGGGAAGTCGGCCTGGATGCGGGCGACGTCGAGCCCGCTCATGCCGCGGCCTCGGCGCGGACGGCGTCGAAGCCCTCCGCCTCGAGTCGGGCGGCGAGCTCCGGGCCGCCGCTGCGGGCCACGCGGCCGTCGAGCAGCACGTGCACCCGGTCGGGCGCGAGGTGGTCGAGGATCCGCTGGTAGTGGGTGATCAGGAGGATGCCGAGCCCCGGGCGGTCCTTGCGCACCTCGAGGATCCCCGTGGCGACGTCGACGAGCGCGTCGATGTCGAGCCCGCTGTCGGTCTCGTCGAGCACGGCGAAGTCGGGCTCGAGCAGGGCCATCTGGAGGATCTCGTTCTTCTTGCGCTCACCCCCTGAGAAGCCCTCGTTCAGGTAGCGCGTGACGAAGCGGTCGTCCATGCCGAGCCGGGCCGCCCACTGCAGCACGGCCATGCGGACCTCGAGCACCGAGAAGTCGTTGATCCCCTTGCGGTTGGCCATCGCCTGGCGGAGGAAGTTCAGCACGCTGACGCCGGGGATCGCCTCGGGGTGCTGGAACCCGAGGAACATGCCGCGCGCCGCACGGGCGTCGGGGCCGAGGCCGGTGACGTCCTCGCCGTGGAAGCGGATCCGCCCGGCGGTGACCTCGTAGCCGGGGTCGGCGAGGAGCGTCTTGGCCAGGGTCGACTTCCCCGACCCGTTGGGGCCCATGAGCGCGTGGATCTCGCCCTCGGCGACGGTCAGGGAGACGCCGCGCAGGATCTCGGTTCCGGCGACGGCGACGTGGAGCTCGTCGAGCTCGAGCAGCGGAGCCATGCCCCGAGTGTAATAACCACTACGCCGGTAGTGGAAATGGCGCCCCGGCCGGCCGGGAGAGCGACAGGGCGAAGTCGCCGTCGGGGTCGGTCCACCAGCCGGCCAGGGCGAGTCCGGCCGCTGCCAGCTCGGCCTCGACCCGGGCCGGGCGGAACTTCGCACTGGTCTCGGTCCGGATGGCCTCGTCGGGGGCGAGCTCCACGGTGAGGCCCAACGCCCGGAGCCGGACCGTGCGGGCCCGGTCGGTGCGCAGCCACATCTCCATCCACTCCTGCACCGGATCCCAGCGGGCGACGTGGGCGAAGGCCTCGGGGTCGAAGTCGGCGTCGAGCGCGCGGTTGACCACGTGGAGCGCGTTGCGGTTGAACCGGGCGGTCACCCCTGCGGCATCGTCGTACGCAGCGACGAGGCGTTCGGGGTCCTTCACGAGGTCGGTGCCGAGCAGGAACGTGTCGTGCGGACCGAGGCCGGCGGCGACCTCCGCCAGGAACCGGGCGCGCGCCGTGGGAGTGAGGTTTCCGATGGTGCTCCCGAGGAACGCGACCATCCGCCGTCCGCCCGTGGGGATCCGGTCGAGATGACGCTCGAAGTCACCGACCACCGCATGAACCTCGATGCCGTAGTCGTCGGCGACGTGCTCCGCCGCAGCGCGCAGGGTCGTCTCGCTCACGTCGAAGGGCACGAAGCGCGCCAGGGTGTCGGCGCGCGCGAGCGCGTCGAGCAGCGTCCGGGTCTTGTCCGAGGTGCCCGAACCGAGCTCGACGAGGGTGTCGGCGCCGCTTCGGGCCGCGAGGTCGTCGGCCC
>JBJSXO010000150.1:0-5213 GCA_046086425.1 Actinomycetota bacterium
GCCCGGCCCGGGGCTGGTCTCCCCGGACCGCCCGGGCCCCGTCGCCAGGTGGCAGCATGGCGGCTCTGCCGACGCCTCGAGGAGGCCCCGTGTCCCGGATCCTGATCACCGGTTGCTCCACCGGCATCGGTCGTGCGGCCGCGCTCGAGCTCGCGGCCCGTGGCCACGAGGTGATCGCCACCGCCCGCCGCCCCGAGACCCTCGAGGATCTCGCCGTCGCGCAGCGTCTTGTCCTGGACGTCGACTCCGACGCGTCGGTTGCCGCCGCGGTCGCTGCCGCCGGTGAGGTCGACGTGCTCGTGAACAACGCGGGCTGGGAGGTCGCCGGGCCCGTCGAGAAGGTCGGCCTCGACCACATCCGTGCGATGTTCGAGACCAACTACTTCGGCGCAGTGCGCATGATCCAGGCTGTGGTGCCGCAGATGCGCGAGCGCGGCTCAGGGGTGATCGTGAACGTGTCGTCGGTGGCCGGCCGTGTCGCCGGGCCGCTGAACGGCTTCTACGCAGGAACCAAGTACGCGCTCGAGGCGCTGTCCGAATCGATGCACTACGAGCTCGGCCACTTCGGGATCCGGACCGTCATCGTCGAGCCCGGCGCGATCGCGACGAAGTTCCAGGACAACATCCGCCGCGTCGGCACGGACGACGCCCCGTACGACGAGCTGTTCCGCCTGTGGCATGGCGCAACGGAGCGCCTCACACCCGAGGGCGTTCCCGGCCCCGAGGTCGTCGCGCGCATCATCGCCGATGGGGTCGAGGACCCCGGCTCGCCGTTGCGCATGCCGGCCGGTGCCGATGCCGAGCTCGTGATCACCACGCGTGCGCAGACCGACGACGCCACCTTCGAGGCCACGATGCGTGCCGCCCTGGACCTCACCTGGTGACACCCGGGTGCCGCCTCCCGAGCCGGCGCGCTTCGTGCTCACTGCCGGTGGTGTGCTGACCTTCTCCCACCGACACACGCCGGTTCGCTCGCGAACGAGATGAGGCAGCCGCGCTTCCCGGCATCAGGGCGTGCGCGCTTCGAGATCCTCGTAGCACTCGGGTCGAAAGCGGGGGGTGCACACACAGGCGAAGACGAGGTCTTCCTCGCCGATATTGATGATCTGTTGGGCGACACCGGCCGGGACGACGACCACATCACCCGGCCCGACTTCGGCGGGCTCGATACCGCCGACCCGCGCCAACCCTCGCCCCTCGAGGATCAGGTAGCGCTCGTGCACCGCCACCCGGTGCAGCGCAGTGGTCACACCGGGGGCGACCCGGGCCCGGGCGATGGAGACGTCGTCGTCGGTCGAGTCGTTCCACCACTCGAGGATGTGGCACCGCTCCTCGGTGGCGAACTCAGCGGTCGGATCGGTTCGGGAGATGCGGGGCTCCATGCCGGGAACCTACTGCGAGGTCGGTCTGTGACGATTCCCGATCAGATGCTGCCCACAGTCGGGTGCGCCGGGTTGGTGGTGGGCCCAACACGCTCGTGCGCGCTATCCGGGGAGGGGTGCTCCCCCGAGTCGGGGTGGCAGCCGCCGCACCCGGTCGGCGGTCAACCACCGTCCGTCGGCCACCGGGAACGTGAGGTGGCCGTGGCGCCCCTCCCGCACGCGGGTCACGGGCCAGCGCCGTCCGTCGATCGTGATGTGCACCGTGCCAAAGGCCCGGAGGCGCCGGAGCAGTTCTTCGGCGGTCAGCTCGCGTGGCTCGGGCACCTGGACGCAGGCGAGCAGGTCGCGCGTCGAGTGGTACCGACCGGGCCCGGTCTGCGGAGTGCCGGGACCGACCATGACGATCTGGTCGAGGACGTGGGGGAGGGCGGCGGCTGCGGCGTCGGCTTTTCGGCGGCTCACACCGCCCAGCGGCTCGTCGGCGATCGGGACCGCACCGTCGACGAGCACCGGGCCCTCGTCGACGCCGTACGTCATCCGGTGGAAGCTGAAGCCGCTCTCCGGGGCGCCGTCGTAGATCGGGAACGACGTGGCACCCACCCCCCGGTACGCCGGGAGGCGGCCGTCGTGATAATTGACGGCCTGCGGGAGCGCGTCGAGGAGCGGGGCCCTCCAGATGCGGTAGCAGTAGTACGAGAGTGCGACGTCGGGTTGGAGGCGTTCGACGAGCATGGCGACGAAGGCAGGGTCGCTCGGGTCGCCCGCTGCCGGGACCAGGACGGGGATGTCCCGGGCGCGCGCGAGGCCGAAGAGGTCGAGGCGCATGCGTCGGGTCATGGTCTGCCGGAAGGGTCGAGCGTCGGAGTTGGCGGCGGCCACTCCGACGCGCCGTACCCATCGGCGGGCCTCGCTGAAGCGCGTCGTCGTGAACGAGCCGGGCCGCGTGGTGACAAAGCCCACGAGGGTGAGATCCGGACGAGAGTCGACGAGGTCCAGCGTGCGTCGCACGAGGGAGGTAACGGTCTGGTTGTTGGCGTCGGTGCAGAGGACGATGCGCATGGTCATCCGGGTCTGACGGGAACACGTCGTGGATCAGGTGCTGGGCTACCATACGGCGGTCCGTTCGAGCCCCAGGAGTGCTCCATGCCGTACGAGCGTCCGAGCATCGCCCGCCGTGAGCAGTTCACCGGCCTGCTGAAGGTCGTCCTCAGCGACGTAAAGGAACCCACGCAAGCGACGTAAAGGTACCCACGCAACCCCGGCCGTAGCGGGCGACGCCGACCTGCGCTCTGCGACGAGCTCTGAAACCGGCTCGTCTGATCCGCGGACGACGTCATCGACCTCGAGTGGCCGCTCATGCGGGACCGCCAGACCGCCCACCCGCCTAGCCGCATCGGTGCCTCGTTGCGGGCAACGACGTTCCCCCGATCTTGTGAATCCTGCTGGTCTCGGATCCGCGAGCACCCTCGTCGTGCCGTTCGTCGCCGCAGACCGAGCCGAGATGGAGCCACGTCATCGTGGTCGTCGGTCCGCCGCTCGTCGCGTCGGCGCCGCCGCTCGTGACCGCCTTCTTCGATCACCCGTGGTCGAACGCCCCGGGGCCATCCCGCCGACCGCCATGCGAACCATGTGTGCCCTCCTCATCGACGAGAAGGTGGATGATCTCCCGGTGCCGCGCTGTCGCGCGGCGCGCGGATTCGCTCCACGTCGGTTGCGCTGCACCGAACTCCGCGCGCCATTCGTCGAGGGTTCGTGCGACGACCAAGAACCGTCGGCACTGTACAAAAGGGACCCGACGTCGGGCAGGCCACCGAGCACCCCGGGCGGCTTCGCCCGGCTGCACGTCGCTGTGCAATATTCCCAGCGCTCACGCTGCCGGCACGTCGGAGGAAGACCATGAAGCCCCTCGCCAAGGTTCGTCGGACCGGATCGGTGGGGCTGGCCGGTCTGCTGCTCGGAGCCGGGATGGTGACGGTCGTGGGCGCCGGACCGGCAGCGGCCGCAACGGCGACTGCGACCTGGTCGGCCCCCGTGGACCTCTCGGCGGTCGGCGCCAGCGCCGGTACCGCGGATGTGGCGCTGTCGGCCGACGGCACCATGGCGACCGCCGTCTGGGTGCGCTCCAACGGCATCTACCAGATCGTCCAGGCGGCCAGAGCCACGATCAGCGGCACCACTACGACGTGGTCCGCCGTGACGAACCTCTCCGCCGACGGCCAGGACGCCACCGAGCCCCAGGTCGCGCTGACGGCCGACGGCAAGACCGCCACCGCCGTCTGGAGTCGTTACAACGGCAGCCACCAGATCGTGCAGAGCGCCAGCGCCACGATCACCGGCGACACGGCCGACTGGTCGGGGGCCACCGACCTCTCGGCCGCCGGAGGGCAGGGGGTGGGAGCCAAGATCGCGATGGCGGCCAACGACACCAAGGCCACAGCGGTCTGGGAGCGCTATGCCAACTCGGAACTGATCATCCAGACCGCCAGCGCCACGATCAGCGGGAAGACCGCCTCGTGGTCGGGAGTCGCCAACCTCTCCCCGAGCGGCCTCCTCTCCACCAGCGCCCAGGTGGCCGTGTCGGCCAACGGAACCCGGGCCACCGCCACCTGGATGCGGTCGAACGGGACCTGGGCGGTCCAGACCGCCAGCGCGACGATCAGCGGCAACACCGCGGACTGGTCGGCCCCCACCGATCTGACCGGGGTCGAGACGGACAACGGCAGTCCGCAGCTCGCGCTGTCGACCGACGGGACGAGAGCCACGATCGTCTGGTACCACAACACCACCGGATACATCGCGATCGCCCAGGCGGCCAGCGCCACGATCAGCGGGAAGGTCGCCGCCTGGTCCGGCGCCACGGACCTCTCGCTCGACGGGGCGAGCGTGACCGGTCTCCACCTCGCGATGTCGGCCGGCGGGACGAACGCCGTCGCCGTCTGGGTTCGATCCGGGACGCTGCAAACTGCCGGAGCCACGATCAGCGGCTCGTCCGCAGGCTGGTCCGCGCCCACCGACCTCCCCGGAACCTGGCAGTACCCCGAGGTGGCGATGTCGGCCGGCGGCACCGACGCGACCATCGTCGGGCGCGTCAGCAGCGGCGGCAGTTGGATTGCCGCGGCGGTACGGGCTGCGGTGAGCGGCGCGAGCGCATCATGGTCCCCGGCCGAGGAGCTCAGCGCCGCCGGCCAGAACGCCAACGATCCGCGCCTGGCGTTGGCGGCCGACGGGGTGACGGCGGTCGCGATCTGGGCCCGGTACAACGGCACGAACACCTTCGTGCAGTCCTCGACCCGGAGCGCGCCGCCGCGGTGCACGGTCGCGCCGACGAGTCCGCAGGTGAGCCCCGGCCCCGACCGCGCGTCGTTGTCGTTCACCGCCGTTCCCAGCACCTGCACTGCGGACCAGTTCCAGGTGCGCTGCATGCCGCTCGGAGTGTCGTTCGCGACCGGCCCGAACGCCGACGTGCGCTACGTGACCACGGCGACCCTCCCCGTGGTGGTGGGGAGCCTCACGTCGGGCCGGACCTACCACTGCATGGTGCGTGAGCAGGTCACCGGCGACAGCCCGTACGAAGGGCCGCTCTCGGGCTGGTCGAACGACATCGCCATCTCCTACACCACCCCCGCGGCACCCTCTGGCGTGAGCGCAGCCCGCATTGCGTCGCGTGCCGTGCGGGTGTCGTTCACGCCACCGAACAACGGTGGTGCATCGATCAACGACTACGACGTGCAGTACTCCACGAGTTCCGGGGAGGTCGGTGGGCGCGGACCAGCTTGCGGACGAGCCGCTGATCGTGGCTCCGGCAGTTTGCAGCGTCCCGGATCGGACCCA
>JBJSXO010000151.1:0-4926 GCA_046086425.1 Actinomycetota bacterium
ACCGGACGCTCGCGGCCGACGAGGGCGTGTTCGTCGAGCCCGCCTCCGCCGCGTCGGTGGCGGGTCTGCTCCAGGCCGCGGCCGACGGCCTCCTCCGGAGCGACGACGTCGTGGTGTGCACCGTCACAGGCCACGGCCTGAAGGACCCGCAGCGGGCGATCAGCGAGGTCGAGGTCGGCGAGGCCGTTGCGGCCGATGCCGACGCGGTGGCGAAGGTGATCGGGCTGTGAGTGGTGCCGGTGCGCGTCCGGTCGCACTGGTCACGGGTGCGTCGTCTGGGATCGGTGAGGCGTTCGCGCGAGCGCTTGCGTCTCGCGGTCACGATCTCGTCGTCGTCGCCCGTAGGAGCGATGTGCTCGCTGCGTTGGCGTCGTCACTCGGGTCGTCCTCCGGTGCGGAGGTCGAGGTGCTCGCCGCCGACCTCGCCACCGAAGCGGGGATCGTTGCTGCGGTCGAGCGCCTGAGCGACGCCCACCGACCGGTCGAGATGCTCGTCAACAACGCGGGCGTCGGGACGATGGGGCGGTTCTGGGAGCTGCCGGTCGAGCGTGAGCAGGCCGAGATCATGTTGAACGTCGTAGCGCTCTCGCGACTCACCCACGCCGCACTCGGGCCGATGGTCGCGCGGGGGTCCGGCGGGGTGATCAACGTCTCCTCGATCAGCGCGTACCAGCCCATCCCGCGGCACGCGACGTACGGGGCCACCAAGGCGTTCGTCTCGAGCTTCACCAACGCAGTGCACGAGGAGCTCCGGGGCACCGGCGTGAAGGCGATGGTGGTGGCGCCTGGGTATACGCGCACGGGGTTCCAGGCCGAGGGCTTCGACCCGAAGCACCTCCCCGACCTCGTGTGGCAGGAGCCCGACGCGGTGGCGAGTACTGCGTTGCGGGCCTACGACCGCGGTCGGGCGGTCTGCGTCACGGGTGCACTCAACGTCGCAACGGTTGCGGCCACCAGCGCGCTCCCGGCCGGAGTGACCCGCAAGGTCGCCGGCATGGTCACCCGCCGCGTCTACTGACGCCGTGACGCCGTGACGCCGTGACGTCAGCCTCGGCCCGCACCCGACTCGATGCGCATGATGCGTATCTGACCGTCGTCTTCGAACGCGACGGTCAGATACGCACGTCGGGTCAGTGGAGGATGGTGGGGTCCTGGGTGAGGGCCTGGCGGACGGCGCCGTTCCAGTACACGTCGAGCGCGTGGGTGCGAAAGGCGTCACGCAGACCCGGGCGGTGCTCGGGCGCGATCTCGAAGGTCGGACGCCCTGCGACGAGCGCGTCTGCCGTGAGCCGGCACATCCGATCGAAGGTGACCGAGCGGTAGGTGGCTTCCTCGACCGACTCGCCGATCACGATCGCGCCGTGGCTGAGCAGGATCACCCCGATGGCGTCCCCGACCGCGTGGGCGAGCCAGGCGCCGGCGTCGGCGTGGAGCACCTGGCCCCGGTACTCGTCGACGAGGCGGAGGCCACCGTCGAACATGCACGCAGCCTGGTGCGTGATCTCGGGCAGCAGGCCCATGGTCGCGAGCAGGGTCGCGTGGTACGGGTGGTTGTGGACCACGACGCGCGCGTCGGGTCGCGCGCGATGCAGCTCGGTGTGCAGGTGGATCGCCGGGCTCACGGTCCACCGGCCCTCGACCACCGAGCCGTCGGCGGCGACCCGGCACAGGTCGGAAGCCCGCACCTCGTTCCACCACAAGCCCCACGGCGAGGCCCACATGTCCCCGGTGCCGTCGCCTACGGCCATGGTGACGTGGCCGGCCATGTTCTCGTTGAAGCCGGTGGCTGCGAGCACCCGGTGCAGGCACGCCAGCTTCTGCCGGTCGTCGAGCTCGGCGCCGACGGGCGCCAACGGTTCCGGCACCCACGTCCCCGTGTCCACGGCCGAACGCTAACCCGTGCACGCGGCGACGCGGTAGGTTCCGCGCCCCATGACCCTCTCGCGCATCGTCGCCCGCCACGCCGTCGAGCGCAGCGACGCTGCGGCCTACATCACCGCCGACGACCGCATCAGCTGGAGTGAGTACGACCGGTGGGCGGACGCCCTGGCCGCACGGCTGAGGGCCGGTCCGGGTGCGCCGGGGGACCGGGTTGCGGTGCTCCTCGCCGACGGGCCCGCCGTGCACGTCGCCTTCCTCGCTGCGGAGCGGGCGTGCCGGGTGATCGTGGGCATCGGGTCCCGCGCCGGGGACCGCGAAGTGGAGCACCTGCTGGACCTCACCGGCGCTCGGGTGCTGGTCGCGGCGGCCGATCGCGATCCGCTCGCCCGGCGGCTCGGGCTCACGCGGGTCGACCCAGGCCCGGCGCGGGCGGGGTCGCCCCCGGGCGCGGCCCGGGGGGCGGCCGACGGCGTGACAACGATCGGGGAGACCGACCTCTGGCTGCTGAACTCGACGTCGGGAACGACCGGACTGCCCAAGTGCGTGATGCACGACCAGCAGCGGTGGTTCGCCTTCCACGAGCTGGCGGTCGCCGCCGCCGACCTCTCGCCCGACGACGTGTGGATGAGCCTTCTGCCCGCGCCGTTCGGGTTCGGGATCTGGACGGGGCACGTGACGCCGACGCTGCTCGGCGCCCCGACTGTGGTGATGCCGCAGTTCGACGCCGCCGAGGCGCTGGCGCTGATCGAGCGCGAGCGCGTCACCGTGCTCGCTGCGGTTTCTACGCAGTTCGTGATGCTGCTCAACTCGCCGGCCCTCGACGAGCATGATTGCACGAGCCTGCGCGTCCTCTTCACCGGAGGTGAAATGGTCCCGTACGCGCGCGCCAAGGAGTTCGAGGAGCGAACGGGGTGCACGGTGCTGCAGTTCTACGGCTCGAACGAGACCGGCGCACTCAGCAACACGGCGCTCTCGGACCCCCGTGAGCGGCGGCTGCGCACGGCGGGGCGGGTGATCCCCGAGATGCGCGTCCGGCTGCTCGACGACGACGGCAACGACGTCACGGCCACCGGAGGTCCCGGTGTCGCGGCGTGCCGGGGGCGCGTCAACTGCCTCGGGTACTACGGCGACGACGAGGCCAACGCGCGTCTGTACACCCCCGACGGGTGGATGCTCACCGGCGATTACTGCACCATCGACGACGACGGCTACCTCACGGTGGCGGGTCGCGCCTCCGACATCATCATCCGCGGCGGCAAGAACATCAGCGCCGCGCACGTGGAGGACGAGGTGTCGACCCACCCGTCGGTTGCCTTGGCCGCCGCGGTCGCGATGCCCGACCCGGTGTTCGGCGAGCGTGTGTGCGTGTACGTCGAACTGCGAGACGGCGCGCCGGAGCCCGACCTGGAAGCGCTCCGTGTGCACCTGCAAGACCGCGGGGTCGGCAAGGAGCTGTGGCCCGAGCGGGTGGTCGTCGTCGGCTCCCTCCCACGTTCGTCGGGCGGCAAGGTGGCCAAGGGCGCGCTGCGGGCCGACATCGCCGAGCGCGCGCGCCGGTGCCACCGCGCCCGCGCCTGGTGACCGCAGGTGAGCCTGCCCCAGGTCGAGACGGACGCCGGGCGCGTCGAGGGCGTCCGGATCCGCACGCCGAACGGACCGGGTCTGGTGCGATTCCTCGGGATCCCGTACGCGGCTCCGCCGGTGGGGGCCCGGCGGTTCGCGCCACCGGCCCCGGTGGCGCGCTGGTCCGGGGTGCGTCCGGCCACCGAGTTCGGCCCGGGCGCGCCCCAGTCCCCGGGGCCGCCGTCGCGGCTGCCGTCGTTCGCCGTGGCCGACTGGGACGAGGACTGCCTGACGCTCAACGTGTGGACCCCGGGGCTCGACGGGGGGCGGCCGGTGCTGGTGTGGCTCCACGGTGGGGCCTACCTGAGCGGGGCGAGCGCGATGCCGGTGTTCGACGGAGCGCGACTTGCCGCCGAGGGCGACGCGGTGGTGGTCACGGTGAACTACCGGCTCGGTGCGCTCGGGTACCTCGGCTTCGGCGCGGACGACGCGGCTGCGGGAGCCGCTGCCAACTGTGGCCTGCGCGACCAACTCCGCGCGCTCGAGTGGGTCGTGACCCACGCAGTGGCGTTCGGGGGCGACCCGACGCGCATCACGGTCTTCGGTGAGTCGGCCGGCGGGGGCTCGGTGCTTCACCTGCTGGGAAGCCGCGCCCGCCCGCCCGTGCGGCGCGCGATCGTCCAGAGCGGAGAGCCCCGCACGCTGACTACCGACCTTGCGGCCCGGGTCCGGGCGACGATGGCGGCCCGACTCGGTATCGATGCCACCGGCTCCGGGCAGGTCGACGCGCTACGCGCGATGCCTGTCGACGCGTTGCTCGACGCGCAACGCGCGGTGCTCGTCGAGTTGGGGGTCGCGACGGGGCTGATGCCGTTCCATCCGACGTTCGACGACGACCTCGTGGACCTCGAGCCCGTGGCCGCGTTCGGCGCGGGTCGCGCGCACGCGATCGACCTCGTGATCGGCACAACTCGGGACGAGCTCCGGCTCTTCGCCGATCCTCGGGCGCGTGAGCTATCGCGCGAGAAGCTCCTCGACCTGCTCGGCCGGCTCGCGGGAGGGCAGGTCGACCCGGCCCGCATCCTTGCGGCCTACGACGACGACCGCCCGGGGCGATCCCCGGCCGAGGTGTGGGAGGCGGCTCGCACCGACGCAGTCCTGCGGGTCCCCGCGCTGCGGGTCGCCGACGCTCAGCGTCGCGCCGGTGGGGAGGCGCGCGTCTATCGGTTCGACTGGGAGGCGCCCGGTATCGGCGCCGCCCACGCCGTGGACGTCCCGTTCGTGTTCGGCACGTTCGACCGCGACGGGTGGGGTGATGCCGTCGGGGCCGACGCCCGGGCCGAGCTCCTGAGCCGGCACGTGCGCACCGCGTGGTGCGCGTTCGCGGCGACGGGCGACCCGGCCCACGACGGGATCCCCGGTTGGCCGGGTCACGACCCGGCGACCCGCCCCACGCTCCTGCTCGACGCCGAGTGCCGGATC
>JBJSXO010000152.1:0-3240 GCA_046086425.1 Actinomycetota bacterium
GTCGCGCGTGGCGTTGCCCGCGATCACCGCGGTGCGGCTGCCGCCGGTGCCGCCGCCGAACGGAGTGCGGTCGGTGTCGCCCTGCACCACCTTCACGTCGTCGTAGTCCACACCGAGATGCTCGGCGACGACCTGGGCCATGGTGGTCTCGATGCTCTGGCCGTGCGCGGCGGTGCCGAGAAACACGCTCACGCCGCCGCCGGACTCCACGCGCACGGTGGCCGCTTCCACCCCGAGCGTGGCCGCCGGCGTCGAGGTCGGCTCGATGTAGAGGCCGATGCCGAGACCGATCAACCGGCCCTCGGCCCGCGCCTGCGCCTGCGCCGACCGAAAGTCGTCGTAGCCGACGACCTGCGCAGCGCGCTCCAGCGTGGTCGCCGGGGTGACGCGGTCGAAGGTCATCCCCGTCGCGGTGGCGAACGGCTGCTCGTCGTCGGCCACGACGTTGCGCCGGCGCAGCTCGAGCGGGTCGATGCCGGTCGCCCGCGCCGCGAAGTCCATCATCTCCTCACGCGCCACCGACTCGAACATCCACGGACCGCGGTACGCGCCCCGGCCGCAGGTGTTGGTCCAGACCACCCGTGAGCGCCACCACACCCGGCCGAACTTGTACGGACCGGGGAGCAGCATCGATGCGTACGGGCCGGTGCCCCCGGTGCCGCCGACGGGCCACGCGCCCGCTTCCTCGAGGTGATCGAACTTCGCGCCGAGGACGTGCCCGTCGGCGTCGAGGGCGAGGGACACCGTCGCGACGTCGCTGCGCGCGTGGTTGGACGCGAGGAGGTTCTCGCGGCGGTCCTCGATCCACTTCACCGGCTGGCCGAGGTGCTTGGCCACCAGCACCACGACCTGCTCCTCGCGCGGCGTGAAGAACTTCTGCCCGAACCCACCCCCCACGTCGCCCATCCGCACGTGGACGTGGCGCTCCGGGATGCCGCTGACCCGGGAGAAGGCCCGGCGGGCCTCGTGGGGCCCCTGGGTCGAGAGCCACACGTCGAGGGTGCCGGTGACGGGGTCGTACGCCGCGACCACGCCCCGGGTCTCCATCGGGACCGGCGTGTGCCGATGCTGCACGAGGCGCTCGGTCACCACGTGCGCGGCCGACGCGAAGATCGCCTCGAGTTCCGGGTCCTCGGGCAGGGCGATGTCCATCGCCACGTTGCTCCCCAGCTCTGGGTGCACGAGCGGCGCGCCGTCGGCGATCGCCGCCTCCATCGACGCGACCGCGTCGCGGGGCGTGTACTCCACGACCACCAGCTCGGCGCCGTCTTCGGCCACGGCCCGACTCTCGGCGACCACCACGGCGACCGCGTCACCGACGAAGCGCACGTCGTGCTCGGCGAGCGGCTTGAGCGGCGGGCAGATCGCGTTGGGGTCCTCGGCCATCATCGACGGCTGCAGCGTCCCGGCGCCCGGGTTGAGATCGGCTGCGGTGAGCACCGCGACCACGCCCTCGAGCTCGAGGGCGGCGCTCGTGTCGATCGCGTCGATCGTCGCACTGGGCAGGTCGCTGCGCACGAAGGTCGCGTGCAGCATGCGCGGCAGCGTGAAGTCGTCGATGTAGCAGCCGTGCCCGGTGAGCAGGCGCGGGTCCTCCTTGCGCGTGACCGACTGGCCGACGTAGCGACCCGCCGCCGGCGAGTGGTCGCTCACGACGCCACCCCGGCTCCGTCACCCGCCCGGAGGCGCTCCGCGGCGAGCTTCACCGCGTCGACGATGCCCTGGTACCCGGTGCAGCGACAGAGGTTGCCGGCGATGCCCTCGCGGATCTCGGTCTCGGAGGGCTCCGGGTTGTCCTGCAGGAAGGCGGTGACGCTCACGACGAACCCGGGCGTGCAGAACCCGCACTGCAGGCCGTGCGCGTCCATGAACGCCTGCTGCACGACCGAGAGCGACCCGTCGGAACCGGCGATGCCTTCGACCGTCGTGACGTCGTGGCCGTCGGCCTAGACCGCGAGCATGAGGCACGCGCGCACCGCGCGCCCGTCCATCATCACCGTGCACGCACCGCATACGCCGTGCTCGCAGGCCAGATGGGTCCCGGTGAGACCGAGCCCCTCGCGAAGGAAGTCGGCCAGGGAGGTGCGGCTCTCCACGATCCCGCGGTGGCGAGCACCGTTGACGGTGCAGTGGATGTGGTGCTCAGACACTGCGAGCCTCCTCGATCGCCGCGCCGAGCGCGGTCTGCATCAGGTGCGCGGCGACGCGACTGCGGTACGCCGCAGTGGCGTGCACGTCGTCGACCGTGTCGAGCTCGGCGGCACCGGCGCGTGCCGCGTCGGCGAGCACGGTGTCGTCGGGGGTCTGCCCGAGGAGCGCGGCCTCGGTGGCGGCGGCCCGCAGCGGGGTGGAGCCGACGCCGAAGATGCCGACCGCCACGCGATCGAGGGTGCCGCCGTCACCGAGTCCCACTGCGGCGGCCACCCCGGCGAGGGCGAAGTCGCCGCTGCGGCGCGCCACCTCGGCGACCGAGAACCCGCAGCGACCCGACCAGACCGGGAACCGGGTGCCCACGAGGATCTCGTCGTCGGCGAGCGTGGTCGACCACGTGCCCCAGAAGAAGTCCGCGGCAGGGATCTCCCGGGCACCCTGCGGACCGACGGCCTCGAAGGTGGCGTCGAGGGCGAGCGCCACCGCGGGGAGTTCCGACGCCGGGTCGGCGTGGGCGAGCGAGCCCCCGACCGTGCCCCGGTTGCGGATCTGGAAGTGCCCGATGTGGGGCAGGGCCCGGGCGAGCAGCGGGACGGCCGCGGCGAGGTCGGCGTCGTGCTCGGCCACGGCCTGCGGCGTGGCCGCACCCACCCGCAGGTGCCCGTTGGCGCGGGTGACGCCGTGCATCTCGGGCACCCGGGTGACGTCCACGAGGTGCTCGAACCGGGTGAGGCGCAGCGCCAGCATCGGCAGGAGGCTCTGGCCCCCGGCGAGCACCTTGGCCTCGTCGCCGTGCTCGGCGAGCAGCGCCACGGCCTCGGGGACGGTCTCGGGTGCGTGGTAGTCGAACGGCGCGGGCTTCACGTCCCCCCTCTCGGCACCGCAGCGGTGCGCAGCGGGACCGTAGCCTTCCCGGGCGTGGCCCCGCCTGTCGTCCCGTCCGTGCCGACCCCCACCGTCGAGGTGGTGGGTCTCGTCCCGGGCGACCTCGCGTCGGCTGGGCGCTCGTCGCGCGGGTATGGGGCATGCGGGAGGCCCACGGCGGCATCGACTTCCAGACGCTGCGGGCGTACCTGCTCGCCGGCGAGC
>JBJSXO010000153.1:0-2932 GCA_046086425.1 Actinomycetota bacterium
CCACGTCGAGGCCCTCGGTGACCTTGCCGATGTAGCCGTAGTCCTTCGGCAGGGACGTCACGTTGGATCCCGTCCCGATGAAGAACTGCGAGCCGGCGGTGCCCGCGGGCTCGTTGCCGGCCTTCGCCCACGCCACCGAGCCCACCGCGTAGGCCGCCTTCGGCAGCTCGGCCTGGATGGAGTAGCCGGGCCCACCTGCGGTGGTGTTGTCGGGCCCACCGGTCTGGATCACGAAGTTCTTCGCCGCGCGGTTGATCAGGAGCCCGTCGTAGAAGCCCTGCCTCGCCAGGTAGACGAAGTTGTTCACCGAGTTCGGCGCGTTCGCTGCGTCGAGCGCGATCACGATCTTCCCCTGCGTGGTCTCGATCGTGGCGGTGTAGGTCTTCGCGGGGTCGATGGTGTTGGACGGGGGAGCCGGGAGGGGACCCTTCGTCACCGTCGTGATCGTGGTCGTGGCCGACTTCGTCTCGTCGGTGGAGTCGGTGTTGTCGTCACCGCCCCGCACGACGAAGAAGACGAACAGCGCGACGATGGGGACGAGGATGATCAGGAAGCCGCGCGCGGAGCGCCAGAACCGCTGACGCTTCGCCACCGCGGCCTGCTGGTCGCGCTTGGCTGCCCGGTTCTGCCGCTGCCGCTCCCGCTTGGCTGCCTTGTTCGACTGGGCCACGGCGGAGGAGTCTACGACGGGGCCGAATCCACCGGGAATCGACGCGCGGGCCGCTGGTACCGTCGGCGGCCGTGGGTCTCGTGGTCCAGAAGTTCGGCGGCACCTCGGTGGCCGACCCCGACCGCATCAAGGCGGTGGCCGAGCACGTGGTCGCCACCCGTCGTGGGGGTGACGACGTCGTGGTGGTGGTCTCGGCAATGGGCAAGACCACCGACGACCTGGTCCGGCTGGCCCACGAGGTGGCGGCGGCACCGGCGGAGCGGGAGATGGACATGCTGCTCACCGCCGGTGAGCGGATCTCGATGGCGCTGCTGTGCATGGCGATCATCGAGCAGGGCGAGCCGGCAGTGAGCTTCACCGGCTCGCAAGCCGGGATCGTCACCGACACGGTGCATACCAAGGCGAAGATCCTCGACGTCCGGGCCGACCGGCTCCGCGAGGCGCTGGGCAGTGGGAGCATCGCGGTCGTGGCCGGGTTCCAGGGTGTGTCCACCGACAGTGACGTCACCACGCTGGGTCGGGGTGGCTCCGACACCACTGCGGTAGCGCTGGCCGCGGCGCTCGACGCCGACGCCTGCGAGATCTACACCGATGTCACCGGCGTGTTCACCGCCGACCCGCGGGTAGTCTCCGAGGCGCGGCGACTGCCGCGGGTGTCGTTCGACGAGATGCTCGAGATGGCGGCCACCGGTGGTCGCGTGCTCGCGCTGCGCTCGGTCGAGTTCGCCCGGAACTACGGCGTGCGTGTCCACGTGCGGTCGAGCTTCACCTGGGAGCCGGGTACCTGGGTCGTCCCCGACGAGGAGTGGGAAGTGGAAGGCATGGAACAGGCGATCATCTCGGGCGTCACCCACGACATCTCCGAGGCCAAGGTCACCGTCGAGCAGGTTCCCGACCGTCCCGGGGTGGCGGCACGGCTGTTCCGCGCGCTCGCCGACGAGGCGGTGAACGTCGACATGATCGTCCAGAACGTCTCGATGCAGGGCCACACGGACATCTCGTTCACGGTCCCCCACGCGGATCTCGCCCGGACCCTGAAGGTGATGGAAGACCACGTCGACGACATCGAGGCCGCCGGCGTGACCCACGACGCCGACGTCGGCCGGGTCTCGATCATCGGGGCGGGCATGAAGTCGCACCCGGGGGTCGCAGCCACCATGTTCGAGACGCTGGCCGCCGAGGGCATCAACATCGAGATGATCTCCACGTCGACGATCCGCACCTCGTGCGTGGTCGCGGAGTCCGACGTCCCCCGGGCGGTCGTCGCCCTGCACCGGGCGTTCGGTCTCGAGACGGCGCCGTGAGGGTCGGGGTCGTCGGCGCGACCGGCCTCGTCGGCACGGAGATGCTGCGTCTGCTCGACGAGCGTGCGTTCCCCGTCGACGAGCTGCGCGCCTATGCGTCGGCGCGCTCGGAAGGTCGTGCGCTGCCCTTCGCCGGGACGGAGGTGGTGTGCGAGGTCCTGAAGGACGGGTGCTTCGACGGGCTCGACCTCGTGGTGATCGACGTCGACGACCCGCTCGCACTCGAGTGGGCTCCCCGCGCCGTTGCAGCCGGCGCAACCGTCGTGGACAACTCCGCGGCGTTCAGAGCCGACCCCGAGGTCCCGCTCGTCGTGGCGGAGGTCAACCCCGACGACGTGCGCAACGCTCCGAAGGGGATCGTGTCGTGCCCCAACTGCACCACCATGGTGCTGCTCACCGCCCTCGCGCCCCTGCACCGCGCGGCGACGATCGAGCGCATGGTGGTCGCCAGCTACCAGGCCGTGTCGGGTGCCGGGCAGCCCGGCATGCACGAGCTCGCGGAGCAGTGGGTGAAGGGCACCGGCCGGGAGGAAGCGCTGCGCCGGGCCGCAGTGGTGCCCGGGATGCTGGAGGCGGGCGAGGTGTGGAGCAAGCCGATCGCGGGCAACGTGATCCCCCAGGCCGGGTCCACCAAGGAGCACGGCTACACCTCCGAGGAGTGGAAGCTCGTCCACGAGAGTCGCAAGATCCTCCACGCCCCGGGGCTGCGGGCCACCGCGACCTGCGTGCGGGTGCCGGTGTACGTGGGGCACTCGCTTGCGGCCAACGTCGAGTTCGCCGGTCCGCTGTCGCGTGACGCCGCCGCTGCGCTGCTCGCCGCCGCGCCCGGCGTGGTGCTCGTCGACGACGGGCACGGGGCACCGACCGCGCTCGAAGGCGCGGGCATCGACCCGGTGCTCGTGGGGCGGCTGCGGGAGGACCAGTCCCAGCCCAACACCCTGGACCTCTGGGTCACCGG
>JBJSXO010000154.1:0-11079 GCA_046086425.1 Actinomycetota bacterium
CCGAGATCAACGGCTACTTCGAGCGAGCACTCGACGAGAAGCTCGCGCACCCCGACGACGGCTTGATGTCACGCATCGCCGTCGGCGAGGTGGACGGCCGGCCCCTGACCCGCAGTGAGCAGTTGGGGATGTGCCACCTGCTGATGCTCGGCGGGCTCGACACCGTCACCGCGACGCTCGACTGCATGGTTGCGTACCTGGCCCAGCACCCGGAACGTCGTCGGGCCCTCGTCGCCGACCCGGCACTCGTCGACACCGTGGTCGAGGAGCTGCTCCGCACCGAGACCCCCGTGGTCATGGTGCCGCGGGTGATCGCCCAGGCCGGGACCCTCGGGGGTGTGGCGTTCGAGGCCGGCGACTCGGCGGTCATCCTCCTCGGTGCGGCCGACACTGACGACGCCGAGTTCCCCGACGCGAACTCGGTCGACTTCGGGCGCGAGAAGAACCGTCACGTCGCGTTCGGTGCCGGCCCGCACCGGTGCCTGGGCTCGCATCTCGCCCGGATGGAGCTGCGCGTGGCGATCGAGGAGTTCCACAAGCGGATCCCCGACTACCGGATCCAAGACGACGTGGAACTCCACTTCTCGCCGGCGATCCGCCAGGCGGTCGAACTGCGCTTGGAGTGGTGACCTGACGGTGTGAGTAAGGTGCGGGCCTTCCCACTCTTGGAGGTTGTGCCCCATGTCCGTACTTGCCGCAAGCAGCGTCTCCGTCGGGGAGTTCCTGCTCTGGTGCCTCTGGGTCTTCCTGTTCGTGGTCTGGTTCTGGCTGCTGATCACGATCTTCGCCGACCTGTTCCGTCGTCACGACATCGGCGGCGGGAAGAAGACCCTCTGGTTCATCTTCATCATCGTGTTCTCCTACCTGGGCATCATCGTGTACCTGCTCAGCCAGCACGCGGGCATGGCCGAGCGCAATGTCCAGCAGATCAAGGCCGAGCAGGAGCAGCTGCGCCAGATGGTCGGCACCAGCACGGCCGACGAGCTCCTCAAGCTCGACCAGCTCAAGGCCAGCGGCTCGATCAGCGACGCCGAGTACCAGTCGCTGCGGGCGAAGGCCATCGGTAGCTGACCCACCTCACGCTCGACGACGCAGGGGCCGGGAGCGATCCCGGCCCTCGGTCGTTCCGGGGACCCGCCGGTAGGATCGACCCGTGGGCGCCTTCCTCGACCACGGGCGCCTCGCCCGGTTCTCGACCGGAGAGTTCCTCGCGACCCGGCCGTTCCCCTTCGTCGGCTTCGACCGGCTGCTGCGCGAGGACGCCTTCGCGACCCTCCTCGCCGAGTTTCCCGACCGTGCCCTCTTCACCTGGCACGGCGGGATCGATCGCGTCCACGGCCAGCGACCGCACAACCGCTGGTACCTGGCGTACGAGTCGGCTCGATACGACGAGTACTCGGAGCGTCCGGGAGGGGTTGCGCGTCGCGCCGACCTGCCGCCGGTCTGGGCGGAGTTCATCGACGAGCTGACGACCGATCCCGACTACCTCGCGATGATCTCGACCTGTCTCGGTCGGCCCGTGTTCGAGACCCGGTTCGCGTGGCATCTCGGGGTGGACGGGTCGGAGGTGTCCCCCCACGTCGATGACCACAACAAGGCGGGCACGCACATCTTCTACTTCAACACCGACGACGACTGGCGGCCGGAGTGGGGCGGGCGCACCGAGGTGCTCAGCGGGAAGACGACGGTGAGCAACGCACCGAACTTCGACGACTTCGCCGAAGCGGTGACGGTCCCGCTCACGGGCAACGCAAGCTTCTTCTTCCGCAACCAGCCCGACGCCTGGCACGGGGTCCGGGCACTGCACTGTCCCGAGCACCGCGTGCGGCGGCTGTTCAACGTGATCTACGAGCACCCCGGCGGGGCGCCGCCGTTCGAGCCGGCGCCGGCATCGCGGTCCGGCGCAGACCGTCCCTCCCTGAGCGCGCGGGTCCGGTCGGTGCTTCGCTCGCGGTGACGCGAAGGCCCGATGCCGCCCCGTCGCGGGTGGCGGGGCGCGCCCGTGCAACGGTTCCGCCCGGAGGCATCCTCCCCCCGTCGGACGGCTCCCGTTAGCGTATTGGGCAGCGCTGGGGGCGGTCCCGAGCGCGACGGAGGGGGTGTGCAGTGACGACGATGTCCGAGCGCGAAGCCGCTCGCGAGGTCACCGGCCTGTGGTGGGTGTTCCTCGTCACGGGAGTCCTGTGGCTCATCATCGCGATGGTGGTGCTGCGGTTCGACGAGACCTCGATCACCACGATCGGTGTGATCATCGGTGTGGTGTTCGCGATCGCCTGCGTGAACGAGTTCCTGACGATGGGGGTGGTCGCCCGTCTGAAGTGGCTCCACGCGATCCTCGGCGTGGTGTTCGCCCTGGGAGCGCTGTGGGCGTTCATCCAGCCGGAGGAAGCCTTCTGGGCCCTGGCGTCGGTGCTGGGTCTGCTGCTGATCCTGAAGGGCGGCCTCGACATCATCGCGGCGACGATGACCAAGGAGTACAACAGCCTCTGGGGCCTCGGCCTCGCCGCCGGCATCATCGAGGTGCTCCTGGGCTTTTGGGCCTCGCAGCAGTATTACCCGGCCCGGGCCGCGCTCATCATCATCTGGGTCGGCTTGATGGCGTTGTTCCGCGGGATCGGCGAGATCGTGGTCGCCTTCCGCGTGCGCGCCGAGCACAAGCATCTGGCTGCCTAGGGGCAGTTGCGGTCATCGAGGTCCCCGTCCGCGCTGTGAGGCGCGGGCGGGGACCGATCGCGTGGCGGCCCGGGACCAGGCGCCGGCCGGTGTTCGTGCGCCGTGGCGCGAGGTCCACCGCAGCATCACGCTGACCCGCGGACCACAGCGCGCCACCTTCGGCACTGCGTGCTCCCACTCGGCCTGGGCCCGACCGCCCATGACCAGCAGGTCGCCCGACGCCGGGTGGAGGTCGATCGACGCACCGCCCCCGTGGGGTCGGACGAGGAAGGGACGGGTTGCGCCGAGGGTGACGATGGCGACCACGGTGCGATCGAGGTGGCGCATCTCGGTGTCCCGGTGCCAGGCGACGCTGTCGCGCCCGTTGCGGTAGTAGTTGAGCGAGTAGGACCCGAGCCGCACCCGGTACCGGTCGTCCAGCGCCGGGCGCACGGGCACGAGCGCCGGATGGGGCAGCGGCTCGTCGTCGCGGCACCACGCCGAAAGGCGCGGCTCGTCGACGATCTCCCCGAACATCTGGCGTCGGTGCTGTCGCCACTGCACGGTACGCACCAGGTGCTCGAGGACGACGTCGGCGCCGAGCATCCACTCCCGGGCCACGTCGACCCAGCTGTGCTCGTCGAGGTGGACGCGCTCGAACACCGGCTCCGGGGCGAGGCGGGGCTCGGCGCCGCCGAGGAGGGTTCCCTGGAGTGGCTCCACCGGGCGCATGCTATCCGAACAGACGTTCGCTAGCGGCGTCGGCGGGGCGGGCCCGACCGCGGTGGCTCGGGGGGCGGTGCGGCGCCCGGCGGCTCGGTGAGCACCTTGGCGAGCAGCGAGGCGCTCCGGCCGGCCGCGTCGCCCGGCGCGGTGGTGACGATGGCGTGCACAGCCCGCCGGCCGCCGTCGGCGAGCTTCTCGAGCCGGGGCACCCAGGCCTCGAGGTCGGCGCGGCGGTACTCGTACCGGAACCGGGCCAGCGGGTCGTCGACCCCGCGTTCCCACGCGGCGAGGTCGCGACCGTGGAACCGCACCACGGCGAGGTCCGTCGTCGCAACGGCGAGGGGCGGCACCGACGTGTCGGTGCCCTGGGGCGCGTCGACGCAGACGTAGGCCAGACGGTGCTGCTCGAGGAAGCCGAGCGTCTCCTCCCGGTGCTTCGTGTCGACCCATTCACGGCGGCGCAGCTCGACCGCGAGCGGGAGATCCCCGCACTTCTCGCGCAGCCACACGAGGTAGTCGAGCGACTTCGGTGACGGCGTGAAGTACGACGGGAACTGGAAGACGACGGTGCCGAGCTTGTCGAACTCGTAGAGCGGCTTGATCTGAGCGACGAAGCGCTCGAGCGTGGCGTCGAGCACAGTCGGGGAGAGCTCGTCGGGGAACACCTGGGGCTTGGCGCGCAGCGTCGCCGGAAGCCGGTCGCGGACGTCGGGCCAGAGCGCTTCCATCGGCGCCGGCTGCTGGGTGAGGAGCCGGTGCGCGCGCACGTCGACGCGGAATCCGTCGGGCGTGCGGTCCACGAGCAGGCCCAGCGTGCGCTCGGTGAGCGGGCCGGCGGCCGAGGTCGTGAGCTCGATCACCCGGTACCTCGAGGTCAGGCGCTCGAGCTCGCGGTCGTCGCTCGCCACGGTGATCTGGATCGAGGGGAACCGGCGGCGCTTCCCGCCGCTGCGCTTGCCCCGCCCGTCACGGCGGTTCGCGGGCCGGCCCTCTCCCGGTCGCCCGCGGCCGGGACCCGGGGCCGGTCGGGGCGAGTCGTCGCTCACTGGGTGACGACCGCGGTGATCTCGGCCCGCTCCTCGTCGGTGAGGTCGGTCCGGGTCGCTGCGGCGTTGGCCGTCACCTGCTCGGGCGACGACGCACCGGCGATCACCGACGCGGTGACCGGACTGGACGCGAGGTACGAGAGCGCGACCTGGTGGAGGGTGCGCCCATGAGTCGCCGCCCACGCCCCGAGGCGCTCGACGGCGGCCAGATTGTCGTCGGTGAGGTAGGTCGCAAAGTAGGGGAGGTTCAGGCGGCTGCCTTCCGGCGGCGCCGCGCCGCGAGCGACCTTGCCGGTGAGAACACCAGACGCAAGCGGGAAGTACGGCAAGACGCCGAGTCCGAACCGCTCGCACGCCCCGATCACCTCGGTCTCGATCCCGCGCGCGAGGAGGCTCCACTCGTTCTGGAGCGACACGAACGCGGCGAGCCCGGCGGTTCGGGCGGTCCAGTCGGCGTCGGCGATCTGCCAGCCGGAGTAGTTGGAGCAGCCGATGTAGCGGACCTTGCCCTGCTCCACGAGCTCGTTGAGGGCGCCGAGCGTCTCTTCGACCGGCGTCCGGGCGTCGGTGTAGTGCTGCTGGTACAGATCGATGTAGTCGGTGCCGAGGGCGGTGAGGCTCGCCTCGACCTCGGCCATCACGGTCTCGCGTGAGCCGTTGCGGGCGTCGGGGCCGGTGGGTGCACCGAACTTGGTCGCGATCACCACTCGACTGCGCTCCTTCCCGAGCGCCGCGCCGAGGAACTCCTCCGACTTGCCGCCGCCGTACATGCGCGAGGTGTAGAAGAACGTGACGCCGGCATCGAGTGCGGCTCGCACGATCGCGGCCGTCTGCGCGGCGTCGGCGCGCATTCCGAAGTTGTTGCAGCCGAGCCCCGCAACGGAGACGACGAGGTCGGACCGCCCGACGGTGCGTGTGTCCATCAGCGCACCGGCCGCTTCCGCTCGGCGGGCGCGATCAGGGCGTGGGGGGCGGCAGCGGTCACGACCCCCACGCTACGGAGCGGCGCCGTCCCGACGCCAACGGCCGCCGGCGGGCCCGGCCTTGGGGCAGACTGCCGGAGATGCCTCCCGAACCGACCGCGCTCATCCCGCCGTTGCTGCGCCATCTCCACAGTGACGAGTTCGCGCCGCCGCGATGGCGGCCCGTCGACGAGCGAGCGGCCGTTCGGGTCGCCGGACGCACGCGCCGGGCGGCCCCTCGGCTCGGGCTGGGGGCGGGCACCTACCTGGAGAGCCGGCTCGGCACCGCCGCCACGCTGCGGGCGATCGACGCCGAGGCCGGTGGCGGGTTCTACGCTGTCCCGGCCGAGGCCGAGGAGGACCGGGAGGCCGCGGCGGCGACCTTCGGCGCCGACGGGGTGGTGGTCGACGTCCAGACCCACCTGGTGCGCCCGCGCCTCGCAGCCGGCCCGGCCGGCGATGCGCTCGGGCACTTCCTGCGCGCCGTGGATCCCGACCGCTGGGGTGGAGGCATCGACCCGGAGCTGCTCGGGGCGGCGACGTGGGCGGCCGACGTGTTCGGGGGGAGCGAGACGGCGGTCGCCCTGCTCACGTCACCACCGGGGCGGGCGCACGAGAACGTCTTGACCAACGAGGACATCGTCGCGGTGCGCGACGTCGTGGACCGCTACGCCGGCACCGGTCGGGTACTCACCCACACCATCGTCCACCCGAACCTCGGCGCGGCCGAGCGCGACGCAATGGCGGAGTGGAGTGACACGCTGCAGCCGGCGGGCTGGAAGGTGTACACGCTGTGGGAGCCGCCCGAGGACCGCGGCCGGGGAGGCTGGTTCCTCGACGACGACGAGACGGGCGGCCCCTTCCTCGAGAGCGTGCGTGCGTCGGGCCGCACGATCGTGTGCGCGCACAAGGGTCTCGGGGGTCCGATCGCGAGCCTGGCGCCGGCCGGGGCGTCGCCCCGTGACGTCGGACCGGCCGCCGCGGCGTTCCCCGACCTCACGTTCGTCGTGTACCACTCGGGGTACGAGCAGCCCGGCGCCCGGGACGACCTCGCCGACCCGTCCGGTGGCGTGGGCCGCCTGGCGGACAGTCTGCGGGGCGCCGGGGTGCCTCCGGGGGCCAACGTCTACGGCGAGCTCGGCTCGACGTGGTTCCTCGTGGCTCGGCGCCCCGAGGAGGCGGCCCACGTGATCGGCACGTTGCTGCGCTGCGTGGGCGAGGACCGGATCCTCTGGGGCACCGACTCGGTCTGGTACGGCGCGCCGCAAGCGCTCATCGACGCGTTCCGCGTGTTCACGATCCCCGAGTGGATGCAGGAGCGGTACGGCTACCCGGCGCTCACCGAGCGCGCCAAGCGCAAGATCCTGGGTGCGAACGCCGCAGCGCTCTACGGGATCGACCTGGATCGGGTCCGGCGGTCCGGTGACCCGGCGTGGCTCGAGGCGGCGCGCACCGAACTGGCGGCACGACTGCCGTGAGGGCGTTGGCGTCTAGCGCGGTGTGCGCTGGTTGAGGCTCCGGGCGTTGTCCCGCATGACGAGGCGGCGGGCGTCCTCGTCGAGCTCCTTCACCTCGGTCACGTAGTCGAGCGGCCGGGGCATCCCTTCGATGTGGGGCCAGTCGGAGCCGAAGATCACGCGGTCGGCCCCCATCAGGTCGACGACCTCGTAGACGTCGTCCTCCCAGAACGGGTTCATCCACACGTGCTGGCGGAACGACTCGACGGGATCCTCGCCGAAGTACCCGGGCATCTTGTTCGCGGTGGAGCGGAGCTTCTTGAACAGGTCGCCGAGGAACTCGGACCCGTTCTCGACCGACGCGACTCGCAGGTTCGAGAAGCGCTCGAACAGCTTGTCGAACGCCAGGGTGATCAGGAAGTCGTAGGCGGCGCGCTCGATGGCGAAGCTGCGCACCGACGGGCGCCAACCCCCGCTGAAACCGGCCGAGAAGCTGTCGTCGGGTGCGTAGCCCTGCGACGAGTAGCCACTGTCGCCCGCGTGCACCACGACGGTGATCCCCGCCTCGTCGGCCCGGGCCCAGAACGGGTCGAACATCGGGTCGGTCGGGGGCTTCACTCCGGAGGGGGTCCACACCGCGGCCGGCCGCATGACCACGACCCGCGCGTCGCGGTCGAGCGCCCACTCGAGCTCGCGCACCGCCCAGTCGACATCGGCGAGTGAGATGTAGGGCGCCGCGAAGATCCGGTCCCGGTAGCTGCACCCCCAGTCCTCGTCGAGCCAGCGGTTGAACGCAGTGAAGGTCAGGGTCACGGCCTCGGTGTCGTGCTTGAGGATCTCCTCGTAGAGCACCCCGAGGGTCGGGAACATCCAGATCCTCTCGAGCCCGTGCTCGTCCATGGTCGCGAGGCGGGCGTCGCGGTCCCGGTACTCGGGCCGGATCGGCTCACGGTCGCGCAGGAACTCCAGCGGGCTCTTGCCCTCGGGGTTGCCCCGGAAGTAGTCGTGCATCGCCCCGGCCGGCGACACGGGGTCGAAGGTGGGGTTCACCACGGCGCGGCTCACGCGGCCGCCGACCACGTGGTATCGGCGCCCGTTGATCTCCGCCCACTGCACCGTGCGGGGACCCACCTTGGGGTCGAGGTGCCGGGTGAAGGCGTCGAGGGCCTCGTAGTAGTGGTTGTCGGCGTCGAAGGCGTCGTACCCGAGTTCGAACATGCCCTCAGGCTAGGCGTCGGCGCCGGCGCTGCGCACGAAGTCCGCGACGACCCGGGCCAGCTCGGGTCCGCGGTCCTCCTGCAGGAAGTGCCCGCCCCCCTCGATCGTGGTGTGAGGCTGGTCGGCGCAACCGGGGATGCGTCGGCGCAGCGCCCGGTCGGACCCGGCCGTGATCGGGTCGGAGTCGGAGAAGGCGCACAGGAACGGCCGCTCGTAGCGCTCGAGCACCCCCCACGCCGCCCGGTTGGCGGCCGACTCGGGATCGTCGGGGGTGGTCGGCACGAGCATCGGGAACTGCCGGGCGCCCGCCGTCATGGCTTCCTCGGGGAACGGCGCGTCGTACGCCGCGATGACCTCGGGGGCGAGATCGGTCGTGCACCCGGAGTTGACGATCGCGCCCGCGGGGAAGGTCGGCACCGTCTGGGAGAACCGCTGCCAGCGGAGGAAGGCCTCGCCGACCTGGCTGTCGCCGGTGGGGAGGAAGGTGTTGGCGGCCACGACCCGCGCGAACCGCTCGGGCGCGGCGGCGACCAGCCGGAGCCCGATCAGCCCACCCCAGTCCTGGCCCACCAGGGTCATCCGATCGAGGCCGGTGGTGTCGAGGAACGACTGCATCCAGGCGACGTGGCGGGCGTAGGAGTAGTCCGCGCGCGCTGCGGGCTTGTCGGAGCGCCCGAAGCCGACGAGATCCGGTACGACGCAGCGGAGCCCGGCGTCGACGAGGACCGGGATCATGTGCCGGTACAGAAAGCACCACGAGGGCTCGCCGTGCATCAGCAGCACTGTGGGCCCACCCGGGTCCCCCTCGTCGAGATAGTGGACGCGCAGCGTGCCACCCGCGCCCGACGAGACCTCGACGTAGTGGGGCGTGAACGGGAAGTCGGGGAGTCCGACGAACTGTTCGTCGGGGGTCCGCAAGGTCTCCACGACGGCTCCTCTGGTCGGCGACGTGGGTGGGTAGCCTGCTCCTTCACCACGATGGGTGCCAATCCTCCGCTTCCCCCCGACCGTCCGGTCGGTACCGGGCCCGGCGCCGCCGAGACGCCCTCGACGCCCGAGACGCGGCCACTGGGCTCGGTCGGGCGAGTGCTGCTGTTGGTGGTTACCGCCGTCTCGCTCTACCTGCTCGCGCCGAGCATCGGCGAGGTGTTCTCGGCCTGGGACCGCCTCGGGGATTTCAACCCGCTCGCGTTGCCGCTGGTGGTAGTGCTCGAGACGGCGAGCTTCGGGTGCGTGTGGTTGCTCACTGCGATCGCGCTCCGGCGCGAGCACTGGGACGCGATCATCGCTTCCCAGCTCGCGGCGAACGCGTTCAACCGGGTGACTCCCGGGGGCGGTGCCACCGGCGCGGCGCTCCAGACCCGGATGCTCGTCGATGCGGGGTTCGCGTATCCCACCGCCCTCACGGCGCTCGCCGTCCAGTCCATGCTCGTCACGGCGGCGCTGGTCGCGATGCCGGTGTTCGTGATCCCCGGTGTGCTCACCGGCGCCGTGCTACCGGGGAGCCTGCTGCAGGCTGCGTGGCTGGGCGCACTCGTGTTCGTGGTGATGGCCGGGATCGGTGCGTTACTGCTCGCCACCCGCCGTCCGGTGCAGATCCTCGGCGACACGCTGGCCCGCGTGGCCAACGTCGTCCGCTTCCGCAAGCCCAGGATCGAGGGCCTGGG
This sequence comes from Actinomycetota bacterium, assembly GCA_046086425.1. Taxonomy (GTDB): domain Bacteria; phylum Actinomycetota; class Acidimicrobiia; order IMCC26256; family PALSA-555; genus CAIUKV01. Next base: position 9,729 of record JBJSXO010000154.1, read on the forward strand.
CCACCGCCTGCTGGTCGAGCGTGACGAGATCCGCGACACGATGGGGTCGCGCTGGCTCGAGGCCGTCGGTGCGGCCGTCGGCCGATGGTTCTTCGAGTACCTGGTCCTGCTCGTCGCGCTCTACGCGATCGACGCGAAGCCCGATCCGTGGTCGGTGCTGCTGGCGTTCGTCGCCGCCTCGGTGCTGAGCATGATCCCGCTCACCCCGGGCGGCCTCGGCTTCGTGGAGGCCGGTCTCGCCGCGACGCTCGTGGCCGCCGGGATCGGCGCCGAGAAGGCGCTGGCCGCGACGCTGCTGTTCCGGCTGGTGTCGTTCTGGCTGCCGCTGCCGGTGGGTGCGGTCGCCGCGTGGTGGTTCCGGCGCCGGTACCCGCGCGCGGCGCGGGCCTGACGCCACCGCCGGGACGGCCGCGGTGGCATGTGACCGCCCGGTCGGCCAGAATCGCGCCGTGACAGGGGCCCGGGACGCCGAGACGATCGACATCTACGACCCCGAGGGGTACGTCGCTGCCGCGCCCCACGAGACGTTCGCGTACCTCCGTCGGGAGCACCCGGTGTTCCGCCAGGAGATGCCCGACGGCACCTGGTACTGGGCCGTGATGCGCCACGCCGACGTCGTGGCGGTGTCCCGTGAGCCCCTGCGGTTCTCGGCCGAGGTCGGGGGCGTCGTGCTCGAGGACATGGCCCCCGAGCAGCTCGAGCAGTCCAAGAACATGCTCCTGATGATGGACCCGCCGCGTCACTCGCTCCTGCGCAAGGAGGTGGCGCACCTGTTCAAGGCCCGGGCCATCGCGCCGCTCGAGGCCGCGATCCGCACGGTGTGCGGGGTGATCCTCGATCGTGCAGGCGCGGCAGGTGATGTCGAGTTCGTCCACGAGGTCGCCGCCAACCTCCCGTCGGAGGTCTTCGGCGAGATGATGGGCATCCCGGCTTCGGATCGAGCCGACATCAACCGATGGGCGGAGATGTCGACCTCGGGCAGCGATCCCGACGTCAACCCCGACGGGTACGCGTCCGGCAACCCCAGCGAGGGGTCGGTGCAGATGGCCGCCTACGGCTACGAGTACGCAGTGCGGCGGCGAGGTGAGACCGGTGACGACCTCGGCCTGGCCCTGTTGCACACCGAGGTCGACGGCGAGCCGCTCACCGACCTCGAGTTCGCCTTCTTCTTCGTGCAGCTCGTGACGGCCGGCAACGACACCACCCGCACGATGCTCTCGTCGGGGCTCCTCGAGTTGCTGCGTCACCCCGAGCAGCTGGCCGCGCTCCGAGCCGACCGCCGGCTCATCCCGTCGGCGGTCGAGGAGATCCTCCGTTACGCGAACCCCTTGCACTACTTCCGGCGCACGGC
>JBJSXO010000155.1:0-10135 GCA_046086425.1 Actinomycetota bacterium
GCAATCACGGATGCGGCAGACCCGCTGCCCGAGCAGTTGAGGACGCGGACCGGAACGAGGGTGACCTGCTTGGCGACGCCGTAGGTGGTGCCTCCGACCGTGCCGGCGACGTGGGTGCCGTGACCGTTGCAGTCGGCGGCATTGCCCCCGGAGGTGATCATGTCTGCGCCGGTCACGGCCCGGCCGCCGAAGTCGGTGCTCGAGAAGCGGATCCCGGTATCGATCACGTACGCAGTGACCCCCGCTCCGGTCCCGTCGTACCGGTAGCTGTTGCTGAGCGGGAGCGCCGCCTGGTCCACCCGGTCGAGCCCCCAGGTCGCCGGGCTCTGGGTCGCGGTGAGGCTCACGACGCCGTCCTGGCTGACCACCTTGACCAGGGGGTGCCGGGCCAGCGCCTGCGCCTGGGCGTCGGTCATCCGCACGGAAAACCCCTCGAGGGCAGCCGAGTACACGGCTTGGACCTCGCCGCCGAACTGCCCGGTCAGCCGCTGGGCGGCCGCACCGGCGTTGGTGCCCCGCTTCAGCACGACGATGTACTGGTCGGGGATCGGCTGGTCGGGCCGCTCGATCGGATCCCGCAGGCTCTGGGCCGCCGCCGGACCGGACCCGCGACCCACCGCCGCCCCGACGGCCAGCGCGAACACCAGCCCGCCGACCAGCAACCGCGCCGCCGTCGGCAATCCCGTCGCCCGTCCCGCCCGTCCCATCCGTCCTGCGTACCCCGTCCGCACCGTCGCCCCCGCCTCTCGTCCTCGTGCCCAAGTGCCCGGAGTGCCCGGACCCGAACCGGCGGAGGTGCCCCCGCCGGGTTCACAACTGCTTCAGCGATTGTAGGGAGTTGCGTACGCCCCGGGCATCGCGGGAGCCCGCTTGTGACGGCCTTCACAGGGCCGAGGCGGTGTCTTGCGGGGTGCCTCGTCGGGCCCGTGCCGGGGGTGCGTTCGGTCACGACCCGCGACGGGGGACCGCCGGTATCGTGCGGGCAACCGCCCCGGACCGGGGGGGAGCCCGGTCCGGGATCGTGGTCGTGCCGGAGTCGTGCCGGACCGAGAAAGGTGGTCGAGGTGGTCAAGCCCTGGCGCCATCACTGGGCCGTGGTGGCCGTCGTGGCCGTCGTGACCGGAGCCGGAGCCGGAGCCGGGCCGGCGGGGGCGGAGGCCAGCCCGCCGCGGTCCGGTACCCGCGCCTCGAGCCCGACCGCGGAGGCGATGCCGCCGGGTGTCAGCCGCAAGCCGCTCGCCGCGGGACAGCCGATCAACGCTCCCGGCCAGCGCCTCGGGCTCGAGCGCATCGAGATCGGACCCCGGGCGAAGACCCCCGGGCAGGCCTCGGTGGGCACGGTGGTCATGCGGGCCGAGCGCGGGCGGATCCGGTTCGTCGTCAGCCGGGGGTCGGCCGTCGTCACCGGCCGACGGGGCGACTCCCGCACCGTCGAGGCTCCGGTCGAGCTCACCCTGGCGGCGGGTGACTCCGTCGTCGTGCTCCCGCTCAGCGTCTACTCGAGCGAGAACCGGTGGCGCCGCCCCTTCGTGGCCACGGTCGCCTCCCTGGACGCGCTGGTCGTCCCCGGTCCCGTGGCCCCGGAGGCGGTGGAGTCACCACCGATCACCCTCACCACCGAGATCACCTCGGCGTCGTCGTCGCTGGCCAACGCCGAACCTTCGTTGCGGTACGGGTGGAACAACCTGGTCGGCGACGCCACGGTCGGCGGCGAGACGGTGCGCTGCAACATGCTCGGCAACGTCTCGTACGTGAACGGTGCCGGTCCGTTCTTCGGATTCGTGACCTACACCTGGCCCGACGGCTCGTCGCTGGTCACCCAGATGTACGGCGCGTCGGTTCCCCAGCCGGACGGCGGTGCGGTGGTCACGGCGATGCTCGCCATCATCGGCGGCACGGGCCGCTACCGCGCGGCAACCGGCTTCGGCTCGTTTCGAGGGATCCGCGACGCCGCCGTCGGCGCACCGGTCCGGTCGGTGTTCACGCTGACCCCGAGCACGACCTGAGCCTCGCTCGCCCCGGTGGAGGGGGGCGACCCGCCGGGCTCAGCCGGTCGCGGCGGGAACGCCGACCTTGGTGATGGCGGCCCAGCCGTTGTTGAACGCCTGCGCGTCGCTGGTGAACGACTTCAGGGTCGACGTGCAGTTCACGGGATCTGCCGTCACCAGGGGCTCGGTCGTTCCCTCGGGAGCGAGCACGGTCTCGTAGAGACCGAGGATGCCGGCGGGGCAGTTCGGCACGTTGATGTTGTCGATCTCCGTCAGGGCGACGCCGTCGACCTTGGTCTTGGCGAAAGACCTGCGGTTCTTCTTGATCCAGTCGGCCGCGAGCTTGCCGCTGGTGGGGAAGTCGGGGGTGCCGAGCTGCTGGGAGATCGCCAGGGCCGGGATCCCGCGACGCGCCGCTTGGCGAGCCGCGCCGACCGTCCCCGAGACCTCGGTGATCGGGCCCATGTTCTGACCGAAGTTGGAACCCGACACGACCACCGACGGCGTGATCTTCAACACGTCGAGTGCGTAGTTCACCGAATCGGCCGGGAAACCCGTCACCGCGTAGGCCTGGTAACCGCTGGCGGTCGTCGCCGGCGCGCCCGGCGCGCCGCCGGGGGTCGTCTTGGACCCGGATCCGCTCTGGTTCGTGGCCGGTGCGACCACTACGACCTTGGCGTTCTTCTGGGTCCGCAGCGCCTCGACCACGGCGTCGATGCCCGGTGCCGTGACGCCGTCGTCGTTGGTGACGAGGATCGTGATCTTCGCCGGCGCCTTCTTGCCCGCTGCGGTGGCTCCGGCCGGGGAGGCGATCGCGGGGGAGACCAGGGCGGTGGCGAGCAGCAGCGTCGCAGCGGTCGCAACGCGTGCGGTCCAGTGGCGCTCGTGCATCGTGGGTGATCCTCCGGTTGCGTGGGCGCAGGTCACGGCGACGCTGCGCGGGCGAGCCGGGATCATAGGGTCACCACCGGCACCGGGGGCAAGGACCCGATGCCGGGCGCAACCGGTGACTCAGGCGTTCGGGGCGAAGGCGACCATGCTCGAGTAGATCTTGAGCACCTTGGTCGAGTAGTTCGGGTCCGTGGCCCAGTTGCCGTTGCCCATCTGGTTCCAGGTGAGCGCCCACCCCTTGGCGAAGAACGAGTCGAAGTTCTGGTTGGCGACGTCCTGGCTCAGGCTCTGCGGGGCGTACCAGTAGACCGACGCCGGGAAGGCCAGGCGGGATGCTCGGGAGGTGGCGTCGCCGTAGTTCCGGAGGTGCTGGATCTGCGCGCGCACGCCGTCACGCGGTGCCGGGAAGACGCGGCCGTTGGCGCAGGAGTCGCACCATCCCATCCCGGCGAAGTTGTTGCCCGGAGCGGTGTAGCGGAAGCCGCCGGTCTCCACGATCGCCTGGGCGAACGCGACGTCTCCGCGCACGCCCTCGGCGGTGCCTTCGTCGACGTAGAGCTGTGCGAGCGCGTCGATCGGGATCGACACGCTGTAGCCCGAGTAGCCCTGGGTACGCCACCACGCCGCCATCTGCGCCGCCGTCAGGGTGGTCGGACCCACGAGACTCGGCCCGCCGGCTCGGATGATGCCGGCGGCGATGGCGGCCTGCAGGCGCGCCTGGACGTCCTTGGCGCGAGCGTCGAGTGCGGCCTGCTGCGATCGGATCTGCGCGCTGAGCTCGTCGAGTGCCGCTTTCTGGGCGCCGACGTCGGCCTCCTGGGCCTCGAGCGCGGCTCGCTCCGTCGCCAGCGCATCACGCGCGGCCGCCAGTTTCTCGCTCGCGGCCTTCAGCGCGGCACGCGTCGCCTCGTCACGCCGGGCGGCGGCCTTGCCCAGGGCCTTGCGCCGGGCAAGGTCCATCGGCGCCGAGTAGGAGAGCGCGGCCAAGGGCGACGTCGGCGCGTACGCGACGTACAGCGACGCGGCTCGGGCTCGCAACACGCGCAGCACTTCGTCACGCTGGGCCACCAGGGCGTCGATCTCGGCCTGGGTCGCGGTCATGCGGTCGCGCAGCTCACCGATCTGGGCGTCGAGCTCGTCGATGCGCCGCTTGAGCACGACCTGTTGCTCCCGGGTGCTCATGAGACGGGCGTTGGCCGCGTCGAGTTGGGCGCGGACCGCCGCGAGGTCTACGGAGAGCTGGGTCACGTCGGGGTCGACCTGCGCGCCCGCAGGCAGCGTCGCGGCCAGCACCGAAGTGAGCGCCAGCATCGCGAGCGCGGCGGCTCGTCGCCGCCGAAGAACATGATGGCGCACCCCGAGAGGCTACCGGCCGGGGTGTCCCGAACGAGGGAGCCCCGGGGAGGCCGCGATGGGCCATACTCCCCGCCATGGAGCAGATCCGCGTGCACGGTCCCGGAGACGTGCGCCTCGACGACGTCCCACCGCCGCAGCCCGGCCCCCGTGACGCCGTCGTGCGGGTCGCGGCCTGCGGCATCTGCGGATCCGACGTCTCGTACGTCCACATGGGTGGGCTGGCGGGTCCCGGGGGCGCGCCGATGGCCCTCGGGCACGAGCTCTCCGGGATCGTCGACTGGGTCGGGGCCGAGGTGCCCGGCGTTGCCGTGGGCGACCGGGTCATCGTGCACCCGGCCGACCACGAGACCGGATCGATGGGCAACGGGGCTCCCGAAGGCGGACTCACCCGTGCGGTCCTGGTGCGCAACGCCGCAGGTCGCCTCCACCCCGTGCCCCCCGGGGTGCCGCTCGAGGTCGCAGCCCTGGCCGAGCCGCTCGGAGTCGGGATGCAGGCCGTCAACCAGGCCGACGTCGCGCCCGGCGACCGGGTGGCGGTGTTCGGCTGCGGACCGATCGGGCTCATGGCCATCGCGACGCTCCTCGACCGTGGGGTGCGAGACGTGGTCGCCATCGACCTGAGCCCGACGCGCCTGGCGTTGGCCGAGCAACTGGGCGCGCGGGCGGGGCTCGATCCGACCCGGGTGGACGTGTGGGCCGAGCTGGCTCGGCTCCACGGCACTGCGCCGTTTCGCTTCGGTCCGACCGCCGCCACGGACGCGTTCATCGAGGCGTCGGGATCCGACGCCGTCATCACCGACGTCATCGAGCACGGGCGGATGGGCGGTCGCATGGCCGTGGTCGCCCTGCACTACGCGCCGATCCCGACGAACTACCTGATGTTGCTGATGAAGCAGTTCACCATCCGGGGCTCGATCGAGTACCCGGAGCGGTTCGCCGACGCAGTAGACCTCCTCGCCCGCCGTGACCTCTCCGAGGTGGTGACGCACCGGTTCCCGCTCGAGGAGTTCGGTGCCGGCCTCGCCCTCCTGGAGGGCTCGAAGGACTGCGGGAAGGTCATGATCACGATGGGGGTGGAGTGATGGGTCCGGCCAACTCGTGTGCGTTCGACTTCTCCGGGTGCGCGGTGCTGGTGACGGGCGGGACGAGCGGCATCGGCCACGCCACCGCCTCCGCGTTCGCGGACGCCGGCGCGGCGGTGACGGTCACCGGCACCCGGGGCTCGGCCGCGGACTACGAGGTCGACCTCGGTCGCTTCACCTACCACCAGCTCGACACCCGCGACCCGGCGGCGATCGACGCGCTCGGCGCCCGGTCCGAGGTGCTCGACGTGCTGGTCAACAACGCCGGGGCCAACTTCGCCGGCGGCCTCGACGAGTGGGACCCCGACGGCTTCTCGGCCGCGCTCGAGCTGAACGTCGAGGGCGCGATGCGGCTCACGAGCCGGTGCCGGGCGGCACTGACCGCAAGCGTCCTGCCCGGTGGCGCATCGGTGGTGAACATCGTCTCCATGACCGCGTTCCGGTCGACGACGGTCGTGCCCGGGTACTCGGCGGCCAAGGCGGCGCTGCTCGCGCTCACCCGCAACCTCGCCGTGCACTGGGTGGACGACGGCATCCGCGTCAATGCGGTGGCTCCGGGCCTGATCGCCACGCCGATGACCGCCCCGATGGAGCACTGGCCCGAGATGCTCGACGCCGAGCTGGGCAAGGCGGCCATGGCGCGCATGGGCTCGGTCGACGAGGTCGCCGCGGCCGTGCTGTTCCTGTCGTGCGCAGCGTCGGCCTACACCACGGGGGCGGTGTTCGCGATCGACGGCGGATACCTGGCGCGCTGAGCCGCCGGGACGCAGGGGGACGGGGGAGCGCCATGGCCCACGACATCCGGATCGACGACCTGGCCGCGCCGGTCCTCAACGACTTCCAGCAGGCGGCGGTCGACTACGGGGAGACCCAGTCGGTCGACCTCTCGGTCGATGCCGTGCTCACTGCGGCCACCTAGGCCACCGGCCTGTCGGACTTCGGCGCCGAGGACTTCCGTGAGCGGCTCGACCTGTGGCTGCGCGAGGTGGACGAGGACCCCGATCGCAGGACGCTGGGCAAGCTCGTGCTGTGGGGCAACGTGGTGCGGTACGCGTCGAACCGCCTACGCATCCACGACCTGCTGCGGCGCCACCCCGAGATCCGCGACGTCCCCATCCACCGGCCGGTGATCGTGATCGGCCTGCCCCGCTCGGGGACCACGAACCTGGTGAACCTCCTCGCCGCCGACCAGCGTTTCCGCTCGATGCCGCTCTGGGAGAGCTACGAGCCGGTTCCCGACCCCGCCGAAGCCACCGCCGGAGCGGCGGGGGAGGACCCCCGTTGGCTGCGCTGCAACCAGGAGTGGCAGGCGATGCTGGCCACCGTGCCGCACATGGCGGCGATGCACCCCATGGAGCCCGACCACATCCACGAGGAGCTCGAGCTGATGCTCCCGGACTTCTCCTCCTACAACCAGGAGTGGGTCGCTCGGGTGCCGCAGTGGCGTGACTACTACCTCGACCACGACCAGACGCCGCACTACGAGTACATGCGGACCGGCCTCCAGATCCTGCAGTGGTTCCGGCCCCGCGAGCGTTGGGTGCTCAAGTCACCCCAGCACCTCGAGCAGATCGGGCCGCTGCGCGCGGTGTTCCCGGACGCGACCATCGTGGTGACCCACCGGGACCCGGTCGCGGTGGTGCAGTCGACCGCGACGATGATGGCCTACGCGGCGCGCATGTCCTACCGCCACACGATGCCCGAGTGGTACGCGGAGTACTGGACCGACCGCATGGGCCGGCTCCTCGAGCGGTCGGTGCGCGACCGCCACCTCCTCCCCGAGGACCGCACGGTCGACGTGTTCTTCGACCGCTACATGGACGACGAGATGGGCACGCTGCAGGAGATCTACGACACCGCAGGCCTGGCCCTGACGGCGGAGGCGACGGTCCAGATCGAGGCGTACCGTAGGGACCATCCTCGCGGGAAGGCGGGTCGCGTGGTCTACGACCTCCGCCGTGACTTCGGGGTGACCCCCGACGAGGTACGGGCCCGCTTCGGGTTCTACCTCGACCGATTCGACGTCCGGCCCGAGGTCGTATGAGCATCCAGCAGGAAGTGGACCGTCTCGTCGACGAGCGTCCAGGCCGCGAGCTGCTCCGGCCCCGCTACGACGACCCTGCGTGCCCGATGACCGACTTCATCTTCCGGTCCGGTGGCACCACGGCGTCGTACTCCGTGCTCACCGACACCGGTCGGGTGATCGTCAACACGGGCATGGGCTACGAGGCGCCGCACCACAAGCGGGTGCACGACGCCGTACGCCAGGGCCCGACGCACCACATCGTGACCACGCAGGCCCACGTGGATCACGTCGGTGGCGTGAGCCTCTTCCGGGAGCCCGGCACGACCTACGTCGCGCAAGCCAACAACCCGGCGTGCCAAGCCGACGACGCGCGCATCCAGCGGTTGCGCATGCGCACCGCGGGAATCTGGTTCAACATGCTCGGCACCGACGCGATGCGCATCGCCCGGGAGAACCCCGGGGTGCCGATGGACCAGGACCGCCCGACGCCGGACGTCACCTTCGTCGACCGACTCGACCTCGTGGTCGACGGCTTGCGCATGGAGCTCATCGCGTCGGTCGGGGAGACGATCGACAGCTGCATCGTGTGGCTGCCCGAGCATCGCATCGCCCTGATCAGCAACCTCCTCGGTCCGCTCTTCCCGCACTTCCCCAACCTCAACACGCTGCGTGGCGACAAGTACCGGTCGGCCGAGGCCTACCTCGACACGGTGCGCCGCCTACGCAGCCTCGGCCCGGAGATGCTGGTCACCGGGCGGTACGAGCCGATCGTCGGAGCCGAGCTGATCGACGCGTCCCTCGGGCGCCTGCACGATGCCGTCGACTACGTGCACCGTGAGGCGCTGGCCGGCTTCAACGCCGGCACCGACGTGTGGACGCTGATGGAGACCATCGAGCTCCCTGCGCGCCTGCGGGTTGGCCAGGGCTACGGGAAGGTGTCGTGGGCCGTGCGCACCCTGTGGGAGTCCTACGTCGGGTGGTTCCGGCTCCAGTCGACCACGGAGATGTACCCGGACTCGTCGGGTGCCGCCCTCGCCGAACCCGTCGACGCGCTCGGCGTCGAGGCAAGCGTCGACCGGGCCGAGGCCGCGCTGGCCCGTGGCGACGCCGTCGTGGCGATCCGCCTCGGCGAGGCCGTCGCCGCGGCGGCGGCCGACGACCCTCGCCTGCGGGCCCTCATGGCCGCGGCGCACCGGCACCTGCTCGACCACGGCGGCGACGTGAGCTTCTGGGAGCACGGCTGGCTCCGCCACGAGCTTGCGCGGTGGGAGACCGGGGATCCCGAGGGCTCGCCATGAGTGATCCGACGCCGCCGACCGGGCGTGGGACTGGCTGACGGCACCGACTGCGCCGCGCGCTACGGCTTCCCCGTCGCGCCCTGACCCCGGCGCGCGATCCACGCCTTGTGGATCCCGTCGGCCGCAAGGACGGCCGGCGCGGCGAGCAGTGCGGTGAGCAGCCCCGCAGCGGTGGGCGCGGCCTGTTCGAGCAGGTCGGCGAGGGCGGGAACGAGGAGGAACGCGACCAGGGCGAGGAACGAGGTCGCGACGCCGACCAGCAGGAGGCGGTTGGCGAGGAGCGCCTGGCGCCATACCGGTCGGACCGTGCTGCGGCACGCGAACGCGTTGGCCATCTGGCCGACGACGACCGCAGTGAAGGCGGCCCCCGATGCGGCGAGAGCCGTCGCACCACCCGGGAAGGGCGAGCCGGGCAGCCACCCGGCGGCGACGAAGGTCGCGAAGAACGCCGCCATCTCCATCACCGCCTCGACCGGCCCGAGGACGCCGAACACCCGGCCGAGCACGGGTCGGTCGAGGAGGTGGCGGCGGGGTGGGGGGCGCTCGAGCACGCCGGCGGCCGGGGGCTCGGCGCCGAGGGCCAGGGCCGGCAGCAGATCGGTGCCGATGTCGAGGCACAGCACCTGCAGCACGCCGAGGGCCAGCGGGATCGTGCCACCGGAAAGTCCCCACACGACGAACGGGGTCAGCTCGGCGACGTTGTCGGTCAGGTGGTACCTGAGGAAGCGGCGCACGTTGGCGTAGGTGGCCCGACCCTGTTCGATCGCCGCGACGATCGTCGCGAAGTTGTCGTCGAGCAGGACGAGGTCGGCAGCCTCGCGCGCGACGTCGGTTCCGGACCGGCCCATGGCGACGCCGATGTCGGCTTCCTGGAGGGCCGGGCCATCGTTGACGCCGTCGCCGGTCATGGCCACCAGGTGCCCGCGGAGCCGAAGTGCGCGCGCGGTGCGGAGCTTGTCCTCGGGCTCGACGCGGGCGACCACCACCTCGTCGCGGTCGAGCAGAGCGCCGAGCGACGCATCGTCGTCAGGGAGATCCGCTCCGGTCAGGACGAGCGTGTCTTCGCCGACCAGGCCCACCTCACGGGCCACGGCGAGCGCGGTGGCCGGATGATCACCGGTGAGCATGGCCACCCGTACGCCGGCGCCGTGGCAGGCGTCCACGGCGGCCGCCGCTCCGTCACGGGGCGGGTCCTCGAAGCCGAGCAGGCCGAGGAGGTCGAGATCGCGCTCGAGCCGGTCGGCGTCGGGTGTCGCGGCGTCGTTCCCGACATCGTCGACCCTGCGTGCGGCGACTGCGAGCACGCGCAGTCCGCGGCCGGTGAGCGCGTCGACGGCCGCACCGGCCTCGGCGGTGCTCGCCCCGGCGCGGCAGCGGGGCAGCACGGCATCCGGCGCGCCCGTGACGAGGAGTAGGCCGCCGATCACCACCTACGCACGGCGCCGACGAGGGTCGAACGGGAAGCGGGCGAGGACGTCTCCGTCGGCCGAGAGC